>JALVRI010000029.1 GCA_027031325.1 Desulfobacteraceae bacterium | reverse complement strand
CCGGGTTTCACCTTTACCCTGGCCGGGCACAGCCTGGATTCCCTTAATCAGGAATACCTGCTGACCGAAGTGGTCCACCAGGGCCGCCAACCCCAGGTACTGGGCGAGAGGGCCGACACCGAGGCCGGCAGCGAATACCTCAACCGTTTCAAGGCGGTCCCTTCCTCGGTCACCATCCGGCCCGAGCGACGCACCCCGCGGCCACGGATCCGGGGTGTGCATACCGCCGTGGTGGTCGGACCTTCGGGAGAAGAGATCTATACCGATGAACTGGGAAGGATAAAGGTTCAGTTCCACTGGGACCGTAACGGCCAGCAGGATGAAAACAGCTCCTGCTGGATACGGGTAAGCCAGGCCTGGGCCGGGCCCGGTTGGGGCGCGGTCTTCATTCCCCGCATCGGCCAGGAGGTTATCGTGGATTTCGTGGACGGCGACCCTGACAGGCCGATAGTCACCGGGGCAGTATACCACGGCACCAACGTTCCGCCCTGGCCCCTGCCGGATGAAAAGACCAAAAGCGGAATCAGGAGTGAGACTTCCACCGGCGGTGGAGGTAACAATGAAATCCGCTTCGACGACCAGTCCGATCACGAAGAGATCTACATTCACGCCCAGAAGGACATGAATGTTGAAATCAACAACAACCGGACCCACACGGTCGGTGGCAACGACAATACCACCATAGAAAAAAACCGTACCCTGCACGTCAAGAAGAACTGCACCGAAAACATCGACCAGAAGCTCAAGCTCACCGTCAAGGGCAAACATGAACGCAACGCCAAAAGCGACGAAACCATCGACATCACCGGCAAGCGCAAGCTGACCGCCGCTTCCGAAGAGCACACCGTAACCGGTGCGCGCAGGCTCACCGCCGGCAGTGAAAACTATACCGTCAACGGATCCCGTACTTTCAACGCCGCTTCCGAAACCCAGACCATAACCGGCAGTCGCTCGATCACGGCCCAGTCCGAAACCAAAACGATCACGGGCAACCAAAACCGGACCATCGCCATATTAAACGAAATTGTCTCCGCCATGCGCAGTATAACTGCCGCTACTGAAACCCGGACCGTCGCCAACAATCAAACCTTTCTCGGCATGGATGCCACGACCGACTCGGGTGCCAAGTTCGAAAATTTCGCCGGCATTAAAGTATCCAATCATTTTGCGTTGCTTGCGGAACTGAAACAGATCAATATATCGGTGGTCAACGCTCATATCGGCTATACTTCTTTTAAACTCGATCAAAGCGGGATCGAGGTGAACACGAGCCCATTACACGTTATCGGCTGACCGGTGCGGCATGAAAATCATCAAACCCCTCAAACTCGGTTTGCTCTTTCGGACATTTGAATACCGCGGCCGGAATTTCTGGTCCCCGGCGGTGCTGGTTTTCTTCGACTTCAGAAGCCGGCCGGAACTTAAGCCGGAAACGGATCTGTGGAAACTGGTGCCTGAAAGGCTTGGAGAGCAAATCTTCGACCAGGCCATGCCCAAGGCCAGGGCCGAGATCCTGGTCAACGGTTCCTTTTTCGCCCCCGGTGCAAAAGCGGTTCCGGCCGGCAGGGTCAGGATCAGGCTGGGTCCGATAGACAAGACCCTCTTCGTGTTCGGCGACCGCTACTGGAAACGCAATGCCGGGCTTGTCTGGTCCCTTAGTGAGCCTGAACCGGTCACCAGGATTCCCATCGACTGGTCCCACGCCTTTGGCGGGCCCGACTACAAGCCCAATCCCCTGGGAAAGGGCATTGCCGCAATGGAAATACCCGGCCGGGGCAAAGTAGTGCCCCTGCCCAACATCGAACTTCCCGGCCAGCTCATTGGCTCGCCCAAGGATCGGCCCCGGCCGGCCGGTTTCGGCCCCCTCGATCTCATGTGGCCCCAGCGCTTTTCAAAATGCGGTACTTACGACCAGGCATGGTTCGACCGGCGCTTTCCCGGCCTGCCCGACGATCTAGACTGGAGCTTTTTCAACGCCGCCCCGCAAGACCAGCAGGCAGAAGGTTTCTTCAGTGGCGGGGAGGATTTCCTTGTGGAGGGAATGCACCCTGAACACGAAACCCTTGCGGCCGAACTGCCGCCGATCCGCCCGCGCTGTTTTATCCGGCGGGAGCACAACGAGGCCGGCCAAGATCCTGAAGAACTTGAACTGCGGCTTGACACGGTCTGGCTCTTTCCCGACGTTTTCAAAGCCGCCTTGATCTATCGCGGCCTGGCGGAGGTTGCCAGCGACACGGCCAAGGATATCACCACCTTGTTGTTGGCCTATGAAAACCGGCAAGACAAGCCCAGAAGCCCGGCCCACTACCGGCAGGCCCTTGAAAGACGGAGCGACCCCAACCGGGCCGGGCTTGCCTTGCTGGACGAAACAGACCTGATCGCCGAAGGAGAAGTTTCGGCGGTAATCGAAATGCTGAACAGCCGGGACGATTCCGACCATCAATGGGAACAAATGCTAAAGGACAAGCAAGAGCGCCGGATGAAAGCCGATCTTGACCGGGTAAGGCAAAAACTCGCCGCCCAGGATCTCGACCCGGACAAGTTCATCCCGATGCCCGAAAGCCGGGAATA
Organism: Desulfobacteraceae bacterium; assembly: GCA_027031325.1. Classification (GTDB taxonomy): domain Bacteria; phylum Desulfobacterota; class Desulfobacteria; order Desulfobacterales; family Desulfosarcinaceae; genus JALVQM01. The sequence continues at coordinate 5,120 of JALVRI010000029.1, read as the reverse complement.
CGATCTTGCCGACATGGACAAGATCCTGGAAGAACTTGAAAACGGCCGCCGGCAGGCTGAAAAGGTCCTTGCCGAGCAGCTTGCCGCCCAGGGCCTTTCCAGGGAACAATTGCTGGACAAAAGCCGGCAAGAGCCGGCTCCCAGGCCTGTTTTTTCAGCCTCCGAGGCCCTTTCAGCGTTTGAAGCCGTGGGCATTGCCAACGATGCGCTCACCGAAAAGATGTTGCTGGTTGAAAAAACATTCCAGGAAAACTACCGGCGCTACGGCCACCTGCTGCCCCCGGTAATCCCTCCCGATCCCGAGACCGATGCCGATAGAATCCGGATTTTGCTCAAGGCTTGCCGTGAAGGTACGAGCCTGGATGATATGGACCTTTCCGGCCTCGATCTTGCGGGTCTCGATCTTTCCGGAGTCGATCTTTGCGGAGCTTTCCTGGAAGGAGCCAATCTGGCCGGAGCCGACTTGAGCGGGGCGGATCTTTCCCGTTGCGCCCTGATGCGGGCCGACCTTACCAAAGCCAAACTACGGAACGCAAAACTGGTTCAAAGCGGGCTGGGCCGCTGCAAATTGGAACGGGCCGATCTTTGCGGGGCCGACCTGACCGCAGCGAGCCTGGCTGAAGCCGACCTGGCCGGGGCTGTGTTCAGTGGCGCCATTTGTGACAAGGCCGACTTTTCCGATGCAAAAGCCCGGGAGGCCGACTTCAGCAAAGCGTCAATGAAAAACATCATTTTCATGGGCGTCGATTTTCGGGCCGCCAAACTCATCCAGGCGGATCTTTCCGGGAGCCTGTTTTTCAAAGCGCTGCTTGTGGAGTGCAACCTTGCCGGCAGCATCCTGGCCAAGGCAACCCTGGTCAAGGTGGATGCCGGCAAGGCCGATTTCAGCCGTTGCCGTTTCGACAACCTGAGAGCCGCGGCTGAATGCAAATTTGAAGAAGCCCGCTTTGATCAAGCCTTCATGGAAGGAGCCAATCTGCGTGGAGCCCGCTGCCGCGGAGCGAGCTTTGAAAAGGCCTGCCTCGACGGCGCCGACCTGAGCGAAGCCGACCTGCGCCAAGCCTCTTTTTACCGGGCAACGGCCGGAAAGGCCCTCTTTATCGAGGCCGACCTGAGCGGGGCCGTCATGACCGGCGCCAACCTTTTCGAAAGCTTGCTCCACAAGGCAAAACTGGAAGGTACCGATCTTCGGGGCGCAAACCTGTTCGGAGTCGATTTCATGAAGGCCCGCTTCCGCAACACCGATGTTCGCCAAGCCCTGACGGCCAAGTCAACCCTGCTGCGCTGGATGCCGAAAAAATGAATAACCAGGAGATGAACCCCGAAAAACAGATTGCACAAGAGCTGGCCTACTTCGGCCCGCCCAGACGTCTTGAACGCCAAGAGCTTGAAAAACGGGCCGCCGCAGGAGAATTCCTGGCCAATTTCGATTGCAGCGGCCTTGATCTTACCGGAATCGATCTTTCCGGATGCATAATGGAAAGGATCGATTTCAGGGAATCCAGCCTCGACGGCGCCAACTTCAAGGAATCAGTCCTCTACCAATGCCGCCTGGACCTGGCCAGCCTGGAAGGCGCCGATCTGACCATGGCGGCCCTGACCGAATCAAGTCTTGTAAACACAAATCTGCGCAATGCCAGCCTGGTCATGGCCAAGCTGGTTGAAAGCCGGGCTTCGCAAAGCTCGTTTTCAGGCGCCGATCTGACCATGGCTGTTTTCTATCGCACAGATCTTCAAAACGCCAACCTGGCAAAGACCAACCTCTGCCAGACCAGCTTCATGGAAGCCGGCCTTGGGGGCTGTTCATTGGCCGGGGCGGTGTGTCCCCAGGCGGTTCTGGTCGCTGTCGATTTTACCCAGATCGATATTTCCGGGGCCGACTTTTGCCGGGCCATCCTGATGGACTCAAATTTCAAGGGCCTTGATCTTGCCGGCGTCAACCTGTCCCAGGCCCAATTGAAGGGCACCGACTTTGCCGGTTGCAACCTTTCCGGGGCCGACCTGACCCAGGCCGGATTCGTCCAGGCCGACCTGGAAGGCGCCAATCTCGACCGGGTCAAGGCCAGGATGGCCCTTTTCGTGGAATCCAATCTGAAAGGGATTAAGATGCGGATGGCCGATCTGCGCCAGGCGGTCCTTCAAAAGGCAAACCTGAGCAGCGCCGACCTGAGGGCCAGCGATTTCAGCGCGGCCGTGCTGACGGAAGCCAAGTGCCTGGCGGCCGAGATGGAAAAGATCAACCTCAGCGACGCCGACCTGGCCCACGCCGATCTTTCCGGGGCCGACTTGAGCGGTGCCAATCTGTTCCGGACCCGGATGCACAGGATAATCGAAAAAGGAACTGTCTGGAAGGGCGCCAATCGCAGCAGCGCCTCAGGCGATGACCAGCTGCGGACCATGGGTGAAGACTGGCAGCCGCCGCTTTAAAAGGAGATCTCAAATGGACAACTTGGCACGCATCAACCAACAAGGCCCTGTTTACCAGCAATACGCTCTGGTTACCGGTTGCAGCAAGGAGCGTTTCACCGTCTGCGCCGAAAACGAAACCTTTGCAGCCCGGATGGCTGCAAGCTGCCTGGTACGCCCTGCGCCAGGTGACCAGGTTCTCATTTGCCGCCAGGGCCCCGGCAACGCGTATATCCTGGCGGTACTGGAATCGGCCGCTAACGCCACCACCCTGGCCCTGGAAGGTGACCTGCGTCTAAAGCTCGATTCCGGTAAACTGGAGGTGGCGGCCCGCCAAGGTATCGAGCTGGCCACCGCCGGAGGCCTGAACGCCACGATTCCCCGGCTGAAGCTGGATGCCCTGGAGGGCAAAATCAGGATCAGCGATCTGCGATTTACCGCCGGCCGCCTCCAGGCGGGAATAGAAAGGATCAAGGTGATTGCCGCTTGTCTCGAAACCGCTGCCCAGCGCCTGGTCCAGCGCGCCAAGCGGGTCTTTCGCAGTGTGGAACAAGACGAGGTGGTCAGAACCGGCCGCCTGGATGTGAGCGCCACCAAGCTGGTGAGCCTGAACAGCCAGTACACCGTCATGACAGCCAGGGAAGATATCAAAATCGATGGGGAAAGAATTCATATAGGCTAATAAGAAGAGAGGTTGAGCAAGATGTTTGCAAACACTCAAATGATGGGAACCGACACGGGTTTTCCCGATGTCTGCCTGACCCCGGCCCCCCCTTCGCCTTCACCGGTGCCCATACCGTATCCCAACATCGCCATGGGCCCCATGGGAGTTCCGGCGGCATACAATATCCTGTTCATGGGAGCACCGGCCCACAACATGGCGACCAGCATTCCGCTGACAAACGGCGACAACGCCGGCCTCGCCACAGGTGTTGCCAGTGCCACGGTAATGGGGCCGTCCCGGCACCTGACGGCGGCCTTTACCGTTCTGGTGGGTGGTATGCCGGCCACCAGGTTGACCAGCATGAGCCTTCAAAATTCCACCAATACCCTGGGGGCCAGGCTGGTACCAAGCCAGGTCAAGGTCTTGCTCCTGGCTCCCTGAGCCGGGCTAGACCTTTTCCCATTTTGAGGCTATCTTGCGGCAAACCGCCTTGTCGCTGATGTAATTTTCGTAGTACCCGCAGGCCGTACAAACATAGGTCATCCTGTCGCTACGGGGGGAGGAAAAACCCAACCCCCTTACAAATATGTGCTTGTCGCCGGAAATGACGCCGTTTCGGCTGCGATAGACGGACCTGCTCCTGCAGCGGGGGCATTGACCGTTGAGCATTTTTCGATCTCCTGATGCTTTTGACTTTGGGGGGCAGGATATCCCAGTCGACTGTGGATTTCAAGGCAGCGGGACCAATTAAAGAAAGGACGAATTGATATGCAAAAGAAAATCCTGGCAAGCCTGCTGGAAAAAGACGATCCGACAAGGGCATTGCTGGCCAAGCTTGCCAATTACGGCCTGGAGCCGGCAGCCCACAACTGGGAAATAGACAACCAGAAGATGGCCTGGATCGGGATCAAAGACGCCTTGCTGGATCCTTCCACGGCCGCCTGGATAATTGCCGGTCCGGCGCAGCGGCTCGCAAACAGTGACATCCGCTACGGGCTGTCAATGGTTGCCCTAAGCCTCATGGCAGCCAAAAAGCCCGGCATACCTGTCATCATTCTCCTGACCGGCCGGGAGACACTCGAACCCCGGTCCCTGCCCACCGCCTTACGGCAGGCTACAATCCTGCCGCTTGCCGAAGCTACTCCGGCCAAGATCGTGGCCAAGGTCCACACCCCGGTCCAGCCGCAGCCACATGAATGGTTCCTGGAAATGGTGGGAGATGAAAAACTGGGCCAGTGGTTCGCCCTCCGGCCGTCCGCCGGGCGGTGGGAAGGAGTGATCTTCGGTGTTTGCGGTGCCGAAATCAACTTCCAGGCCGTGGGACCGGCCGGCGGCTTGCCCGAAAAGGCGGTGCTCAACTATCCCATGCAGGGCCTGAAGCTGACCCACGGGGACAGGGAATATACCGCCTGGGCCCTGCGCAACCGGATCGACCCCCAACAGGCATACTACGTAAAGGTGGCCGGATGCCCCACCAGCCTCGTATTTGGGCCCTACTCCGAAGGCGGGCAGACCGAGCTGTACGTGGTGGAACTGGCCTGACCCGCCCGCAAGCTTCAGGAAAAAAACTTTTTGAACAGGGACGAGGCCTTGCCTTCGGTCTGGCCGGACGGTCCGGACGAAGTTGGCGAAGGCTTCGCGGCCGGTGGCTCAGGTGGCGGCTGCGGCCCTGACTGCGCCTGGGACGCGGCTTCAAGTTCCACCAGGCGGCCTCCGCCCAGGAAACGAAATTGCGGTCCTTCCGGGGCCAGCCGGATAACCGCATCAGCCTCAAGTACAACCGCTCCTTGCAAGGGCTGATGGTTGACCCGGACCATGGCCTGTCCCGTCAGGTCCTTTATCCAGTAACCGTCCCGGGCGAAAAAGACCTGTACCTGCCGCTGTTCCAAGGCCGGATGATCGATGACAAAATCACAATCCTGCCCCCTGCCGATGACAATCGGCAGGCTGCGGAAAGATTTGAGGGCCGGACCATACTGGATGGCAAACGGGACGTTGACCGGTTCAGGCTCGGGCGTTCCATCAGCGGGGGGCTTGCCGCTTGCAGGCG
>JALVRI010000028.1 GCA_027031325.1 Desulfobacteraceae bacterium | reverse complement strand
ATGATACCAAAAGGATACATGGATAAGGTTTTCAAGCAGGAAGATTTGTGACCTCACACCCGGCCGCAGATCCATAAATCAGCCGCGCTCAGGCTAGCGCCGGGCAAATTTGGATTCAAGGGCGCTTAATCTTTAACAAGTTCATGTTATCCGCTCAACGGTAGGGGGACCGATATGCCGATTTACATTTGGGAGGGGAAAAATCGCAATAACCAGATCCAAAAAGGAGAAATGGAGGCTGCCAACGAAGCCGCCGTGCGCGCCAATCTGGCCCGGATGAGGATAACTCCTACTAAAATCAAGAAAAAACCGAAAGACCTGTTTGAAAACGTCTCTTTTTTACAACCAAAGGTCAAGCAGCACGATATAATAATTTTTGCCCGCCAGTTTTCGACCATGATCGACGCCGGCCTGCCGATCATTCAATGCCTGGATATTCTCCAGTCACAGCAGGAAAATGCTACCTTCAAAAAGATGCTCAAGCAGATCAAGGAATCGGTGGAAAGCGGTGCCACCCTTGCTGATGCCTTGAAGAAATTTCCCAAACATTTTGACGCCCTGTTCGTCAACATGATCGCAGCCGGTGAGGCGGGTGGTATTCTGGATACCATCTTGAAACGGCTGGCAGGCTATATGGAGAAAGCCGCCGGCCTCAAGCGCAAGGTCAAGGGGGCCATGGTCTACCCGGCCATAACCATCACGGTGGCAGTGGCGGTGGTAATTGTTATCCTGGTTTACGTAATCCCGGTTTTCCAGGAGATGTTCGCCGATTTCGGCAGCTCATTGCCGGCGCCGACAGTCATTGTGATCAAGCTGAGCAACTTCGTCAAGTCCAAAATAGGTTACATGATTGTAGGATTGGTGATTTTCATTATCGCTTTCAAACAGTATTACAAAACCGAAAAGGGACGCCTGACAGTGGACGCCCTTTTGCTCAGGTTACCGGTGTTCGGCACCCTTATCCGCAAGGTGGCGGTGGCCAAGTTCACCCGTACCATGGGGACCATGCTTGGAAGCGGGGTGGCCATCCTGGATGCCCTTGACATCGTTGCCAAGACCGCCGGCAACAAGATCGTGGAAAACGCTATTTACAACGTCCGGTCGGGTATCGCCGAGGGTCGCACCATGGCCGATCCTTTATACGAAAGCGGTGTTTTTCCCCCCATGGTCTGCCAAATGATCGCAGTCGGTGAATCCACGGGTGCCTTGGATGCGATGTTGGAAAAGATCGCCGACTTTTACGACGAGGAAGTAGACCAGGCGGTCGAGAATTTGACAGCGATGATCGAACCTTTCATGATAGTATTTTTGGGTATTGTGATCGGCGGCCTGGTGGTTTCAATGTATCTTCCCATTTTCAAAATGGCCGGAGCCGTTGGTGGTTGATGGCGGGGAAAAAGAACCCGCACCTGTTTTTCACCCCATCGGCGGGTCGCAGTGCAGAAAAACACGATTTACGGAAAGCTCTTGACGCGTGGTTTCAGATGGTACCATGGCCGTTGCCTTAGAATCACCAGAGGACGAGATTCTTCAAAGACTCAAATGGCTGATGCTGGCCAGGGTATTTTTCACCGCCGTGCTGCTGGGCTCCACATTCTATTCGGCCGTCAGCCGAAAAAGTACTTCTCCTCCTCCTTCTTTAAACATTCTCTACGGGTTGATCCTGGTCGTCTTCATTCTTACCTTCATTTACGCGGCCGCCTTCCGGCGGGTTCGCAGTAAGGCGCTTTTCACCTATTTCCAGTTGGTGGTCGATACCTTCATCGTTACCATGATAATTTACCTTACCGGAGGGTCGATCAGCTTTTTTTCATTTCTCTACCTGGTGGTAATAATCTATGCCGCCATGATTCTTTTCATGCGGGGGGGACTTGTGGTGGCGGCCTCGAGCAGTCTCCAGTATGCTGTCTTGCTGTTGCTCGAGGCCAACGGTTATTTGATTCCCTCAGGCGGGTACGCCGACCTTGCCTATAACTATAGCGGGGGGCGGATTCTGTTCAAGATGGCCATTACTACCGCCGGCTGTTTCGCCGTGGCGGTTCTGAGCGGACTCTTGACCGAGCAGAACCGCAAGACCCGCAAGGAACTGCAGGCCATGGAGGACCACATCAAAAGGGTTGAAAAGATGGCCTTCATGGGGGAGATGGCGGCCGGGTTGGCCCACGAGATAAAAAATCCATTGGCGTCGCTTTCCGGTTCAATCCAGTTACTGCGCGAAGAGCTGCGTTACGACCCTGACCAGCAGCGCTTGATGGATATCGTACTGCGGGAAACAGACCGGCTCAGCAATCTGGTCAACAGTTTTCTTTTTTTCGCCAGGCCGCCGGCCGGGAAGCTGGAAGTATTCAATCTTTCCGACGCCATCGATGAAATCGGCTCTCTTTTCAGGCAGGATTGCGGTTACAATGAACGTATTTCCCTAAGGACCGACATCTCCCCATCTTTGTGGGTCCGGATGGATCCTACTCACCTGAGGCAGGTAATCTGGAATCTGTTGATGAATTC
>JALVRI010000027.1 GCA_027031325.1 Desulfobacteraceae bacterium | reverse complement strand
GCGCCGATTTCCTTTTCCAGGATCTTGTTCCAGGCTTCCTGGGGATTGGTCTGGCCGGAAAGTTCGAACCTCTTCTGCCAGTCCGTCAGAATGTCTGGATCTTTGAGAATGACGAATTTCTTTTCAGGGGTGTCAAAAAACAGCGACAGGACAGACTCCAGCAGCTTGTTGAAAATGTCTGAAGGCGGTTTATACTGGTTGAGCCGGGCACGCATGAACGCCTTGGTCTCATGGGGCCAGGAAGCCACGAGCTCGTGGATTTCCTGGATCCTTTTTTCAGGAAGCTTGACGTAGGTTACAGCTCTAGTCAGCCTTCGGGCCATTTGTTTTCTCCTGGACACCTCTATGTTCGGTCTGTGCCGGGGGCAAGGTAAGACCGAGGGGACCGCCGCCGGTGTTCTGGATGACGACCGTGCGTTGGCCTTCCTGGTTTTTCTCGTATGCCGTTGCCCATTTCTGTTGGGTCAGGAACTGGAGGATGGCGGTGTCTGTACTGCCGTCGCGCCGCCCGATGGCCTGTTGGAGGGCCTTGATCCCGTCCAGGTAAGCGGCGTACAGCTTGCGGATCCGGCTGGCTTCCTGGTCGGCGGCGTAATTTTCGGCTTCAGCGATAAGCTCGCGGCGTTTCTTTTCCTCGGATGCTGCGACCAGCTTGTCGCCGAAACGGGTTTCCTTGAGCACGAAACTGACGATTTCGATTCCGTATTTTTGTTCCAGGGTCGGTCCACCAACGTTGATTGGACGGGATTTGAGGGCTCTGAAGATTTCTTCCTTGATGCTCTCACGTTCGGAGACAAGCTGGTTGATTTTCTGGGCCTGAAGGATGTCCTTGACGATACCGTCGTAGTCTCCCTGGAGAAGAGTTTGCGGGTCAAGGTTTTCTATGGCCCAAGTTTTCAGGTCGCGTATGCGGTAGGTAAGAACGCCCGATGTCCAGAGGGCCACGTTTCCCTTGGATATTATCCGCATTGGTTCCGGGTGTCCTCCAAGGTAGAGCCTCTGGTTCATCAGGGGCACTTCCTGTTCGATGCGTGTAAAATAAGGCAGGCGCAGGTGCCAGCCCACCGTGGTGATGGCTTCCCGCTGGCCGTTGAAACGCTCCAGCACCACGGCGTAGTTCTTTTTGACCTTGTAGAAGGTCCTGGTGGCGTAGATCACCGCGGCCAGGCCATAAATCAGGCCGCAGACCAGTACCAGAGCTATTGTTCTGCGGATTACTTTCTTGACAAAGGCCCGGCGGAGAAACTGTTTTTGTTCGGTATCCGGCATGCCTTCTCCTTTTGCTTGTTTCGGTGGAACCGGCTTTGGTTTCGGTCAGGAGAGCTTGCGATCAATCTTAATGCCGTCGAAACAGTCCCTGAGGTTGAATGTTTTTCAAAACCTTGTAACCTCAGCCCCGACCTGACAGGTACGGTCAGATGAAAGAAAGTCGAAATGTCGGCAGCGCCAGCAGTGGCTCTTGCGGTTCAATCTCAGTGGCGGCTGAACAGGGCTCCATGGCTGCGGCGTCACACCGTTTGCGTTGGAACCTGCCGGAAGTTGGGGGTGGGAGCGCGCCGGCATCTTGCCTGCTGCCTGCCAACCGGTTTTTAAATCTAGACAATTAAATATAACCAACAGGTGGAAAAATCAATTCGATAATTCGGCAAACCGGATCGAACCTAACACCGGCACGTTTTTCTTTCATGTTCAACCCGGATTTTGCAGCTCGCGAGTTTGCCGAAAGACTTTTCACCGATTGAACCACACCTTGCCGGTGAAGGCACGGCCGGGAACAACCACATGCTAACTATGTAATAATTCAATGTAATTACTTTTCTTAAGCCATTTGAAGTACATAATCCGGGTTCAAAGGTTGTGCGCCAGGCTGAGCATGTTCTTGTTCAGGGCCAGTTTCAGCCGCTCGTTTATCAATTCATGGTGCCCCTTGCCGAAAGGCAGATAGGCCAGCACGAAGGAGCTCGGCTTGATCTCGATTTCCGGGAGCATGGAGACAAGCTTCTGCTTGGGACGCAGAAAGCCGGCGATGATCAATTTGAGAACCTGGGCGGCTTCGGCCGGCGGCAGGTTTACCGGGTACAGTTCACCCTTTGGGGGGCGGGGTTGCCAGGGGCCTTCCGGTTGGGCCAGGGTCATGCCCGAAGCAAGGCCGATGAATTTTCGGGGCCTGACCTTGAAAGCCGGGCTCCAAAAGTAGAAGCGACGCTTTTCCCAGCCGGACTGGATCACCTTGGGCAGGTTGGCAAGTTTCACCAGGTCGGCGTAACTTTCCAGGGTTGCACCGTTGACCTCGGCCCTGATGCGCCAGAAAGGCAGATAGATGGACTGCTGATCATCTTGCGCCGGTTGGTGGGCGGCCTTGACCTGGCTGAGGGCGTTTGCCCGGGGACGCCACACGGTTTGGCAATTGAGGCAGGTCAGGATCAGGCTGTCGCCGCTTCCATCCAGGTCCCAGCCGCAGGCCGGGCAAAGGGTGGGAACGAATTCAAGCGGCCAGCCGGCATTTT
>JALVRI010000026.1 GCA_027031325.1 Desulfobacteraceae bacterium | reverse complement strand
TCGAAAGTCTCAGTGATGGTGTCGCTGACCGACTGGGCAACGGCTTCTGTGGTAAATCTTTCCATGGCGGCAGAAATTAATTCTTAATTAGTGTCCCGGCATTCAACCCGGATTATGCACTTCAAATGCCTCTAAAATAATTTCATTGAATATTGGCTGCACAATCCGGGTTCAAGGCCGTCGGCGCGGACGAGCCCTTCTTATTACAAGCACCTGAACCAACTATCTTCTATTAAGGATGCATTGTCAACGGCCTGATAACCGGGCAGTCATCACTTGGACAGATCCACCTCGACCAGCAACCTCCCTTAATGCAGGTGCACGTTGCATGGAGTCCATACCTAAACGGCCCGGGCAGGATGCCCGGGCCGTTTTGAAAGCTTGATGGTTGAAGTCCTTAGAACAGGCCGCTCACCTTGCCCGTTTCGGGATCCACGTCGATTCTCCTGAAGGCCGGGTTTGAGCCTGTTCCCGGCATCAGGCTGATGGTGCCGGCACACGGGCAGAGGAACTTGGCGCCCGAGTAAATCAACACGTCACGGATGGGCAGAGTCCAGCCCTTGGGGACACCTTTGAGGGTCGGGTCATGGCTGAGGCTCAGGTGGGTTTTTACCATCATGGTGGCAAAGTCGGCATACTTGGGATCGCTTTCCAGCATCTTGGCCTTGGCCTCGGCCTCCGGGGTCCAGGAAACACCGTCTGCTCCATAGACTTCCTTGGCAATGGTTGCGACCCGGTCACGCAGCTTCATCTCCAGCGGATAGAGGAATTTGAAGTCGTTCTTCTCGTTACAAGCATCGATAACCGCATCGGCAAATTCCAGCGCGCCTTCGCCGCCCAGTTCCCAGTGCTTGGATTCGGCGCAGCGGGCTCCGGCTTGTTCGGCGACCCGCCGGACGATCTTGCATTCTTCGTCCGTGTCGGTATAGAAGCGGTTGATGCACACCACCGGATTGATACCGGCCTTGCGGATGACGTTGATCATGTGGACCATGTTTTCGGTCCCCTTTTCCACCAGTTCCAGGTTCTCCTTGGTGTATTCTTCGGGCAGGGGGATACCGGGAACGACCTTGGGGCCGCCGCCATGCATCTTCAGTGCCCGGATTGTGGTGGTCAAGACCGAAACGTGGGGCTTGAGACCGCTGTAGCGGCATTTCACGTTCCAGAATTTTTCAAAGCCGATATCAGCGGCAAAACCCGATTCGGTGACGTGGTAATCGAACAGTTTCAGACCGACCCGGTCGGCGATGATCGAGCTCTGGCCAACGGCGATGTTGGCAAAGGGTCCGGCATGCACCATGCAGGGATTGTATTCTGCGGTACACATCAAAGTGGGGTTGATGGTATTGCGCATGAAAGCGGTCATGGCGTTGCCTACTTCCAGGTCGCGGCAGGTGACCGGTTTGCCGCTGCGATCGAAGGCCAGGGTGATATTGTTGATTCTTTCCTTGAGGTCGGCCAGGTCGGTGGCTACAGCCAGGATGGCCATCAGCTCGGAACTGACGGCGATACCGAATTTGGACTGCATCGTAAAACCGTCGTAGCGCCCGCCGATACCGATGATGATGTTGCGCAATGCCTGGGCGCAGAAATCGATGATCCATCCCATCTCGACCCGCGTGGGATCTATGTTCAGCCGCGGCATCCCGCTGAGCCGCTGCAACTGCTCATCGGTGTAGTTGCGCTCGTGCTGCATCCTGGCGGTCAGGGCTACCATGGCCAGGTTGTGGGCGTTCATGATGTCGTTGATGTCACCGGTCAGTCCGAGTGAAAACTCGGTCATGGGAATCAGGAGGGAGTTCCCGCCCCCTGCCGCGGTGCCCTTGACGTTCATGGTGGGACCACCGGAAGGTTGCCGCAGGGCTCCACCCACGTTTACACCCCTCTTGCCCAAGCCTTCCATCAGCCCGCAGGAGGTCGTGCTCTTTCCCTCTCCCAGGGGAGTGGGGGTGATGGCCGTCACTTCGATGTATTTTCCATCCGGCTTGTCTTTCAGGCGGTTGATGATTTTGAGAAAATCGAGCTTTGCCAAACGGCCCATGGGCAGAATCTCGTCCTTTTCGAGACCGAGTTTTTCACGCCACTCTTCCGGGGTCGGCATGTTCTTTTCGGCAGCTTCCGAAATCTGCCAATCAGCCATGTTTACTGCATCGTAAGGCATTGATCACTCCTCCTTCTACGGGTTAAGGGTATAAAAAGGTCCGCACTCTGTTCCAGCAGGCTGTTGAAAAACTATTACGCTTGGCCATACGGCGTTGAAATCCTCCTCAAAATGCTCATTTATTACCAATGAACTGCGCTTTTTCGCCGGATTTTGCCTTGTCTGGCCTGCGCTCATGACGTTTTTCAACAGCCTGCTAAGTTTGCAATCGAAATTATCGGCAAGCTTACTCATGATTTTCGGGCTTGGTGGGTAGATGGAGTCAATCAAAACAAGTCCGTCTTTAGCATGGCAACCTGGTTTTGGCAAGTCCAAAGGGAAAATCCCACCTCCACCGGCCGGCCGGG
>JALVRI010000025.1 GCA_027031325.1 Desulfobacteraceae bacterium | reverse complement strand
GCTTCATCATCGCCATCAGGGCTTCCATTACCAGGGCCCTGGAATTGACTGCATGCAATGGATGGGACATTATCTTTGTAACCGGACGCTTGATATCGTAGCCGGTAGCAATAACTTTGCGGGTCAGGTCACTTTCGGTCACGATACCGGCTTCATGTCCTTCACCGGCCTCAATGATCAAGTAGCTGCTGTTTTCGGCATGCATCAGACGCGCTGCTTCCTGGATGGTGATACCCGGTTCCACTTTGAGCGGGTTACGGTTACATATGCGCAGCACCTGCTGGTTATACAACGGCATGACTTCGCGGCTCGGTTCCATGCTGCGCGCAATGATCTGAGCATACGACTTGTCCAGCATTCTTTTGCCAAAGGTATCGGTAAAAAATTCGGTAAAGGCCTGGAAGCGCTCGCAAAGGCTCAAAAAATCCTTTTTGGGCAGCAGGTAAAAATAGGAATCCTCGGTAACCTGCAAGGTTCGAACCGATATGCCGTCATTTAGCAGCATTGAGATTCCACCGTACAGATCTCCTTCTCCCAATACTCCCCGCATTGTCTTGCGGCCGCCTTCTTCGTAATACCTTTCAGCAGCTCCCTGCTGGAGAATATACAGATAGCCTACCCTGGACCTTCCTTGGACAAAAAGGACGGTACCCTTTGGATAATGCACCATGGAAAGGCTTCGGGCGACTTTTTCAATTTCCTGTTCAGGAAGAAAATTGAAGGGAGCTATCTGCTCCAGGAAAAGCTTTGCTTGGCCGGATTCGATCAGGGCTGTCAGAAAGGGATCAAAAATATGCTTGCTGAAATTTTCCAGGAAATATTCGTAAAAATCTTTGTTGCGCGCGCAAAGATCGAGAAAGATATCCTTGGGAATGAGATAAAATACCGCATCTTCGTCCACCCTGACCGTGCGCAGGGAAACCCCTGCATTCATGAGCAGGGTAATCCCACCGAACACCTCCCCCTGTTTGATATAACCGCAAAGTGGCGCACCCTTTATCTTCGTGTTGTAGACCGACAGTTGCCCCTTTTTGACAATGTAAATGTTATTGATTTTCGTCTTACCCTGCTCGGCAAGGGTTATACCTTTGGTGTAATTCTTTACCGTGGACCTTTCGGCAATTATCTTGATCTCGTTTTTCGGCAAAAAAGAAAAATGGGGCATAGATGCAAGGTAGGTTTCTATCTCGCGGTTCATGGCCACCTCCACTAAGGATGACGCAACAAAGTGCTTTTGCTCACACTCCAGGCAACATAGCTTCAGGTCTTGAGGTATGTCAATCCCATCTTGACAGCCATGTTATCATTGGGGCAAGAATCCAGGTTGATTCGGGAGATTATTTTCCCGGATTTTGCAGCTCGCAAGTTTGCCGAAGATGCGAGGCCGCAGGGCGGGCAAAGGCATTTGAAATGCATAATACGGAATTATTGTATATACGATAGTTGCTGCCAATTACCGGTTCTGGCAGGCCAGGGTGATAAATTTGAGAATTGGTTAGAGAGCAGCCCGCCCGAACCAACCATTACGCTTCACTGGTAAAGGAGGCTGAGCTTATGCAAATGGAGATTCGTTTTCCGGGTGGCAAAAGGGTCGAAGCCCTGACAGATGGTTTTGTGATTGCAACCGATCAGGCCAAGGCCGATGGAGGTGATGGATCGGCACCTGCCCCCTATACTCTTTTCCTGGCATCAATCGGCACCTGCGCGGGAATTTTCGTTGCCTCGTTTCTCAAAAGCAGGCAGGTCGATACCCGCGATTTGAGGATGCGCTTGAACTATACCACCGACCCCAAGACCCATTTGGTAGACAGGATTACCATCGAGGTTGACCTGCCGGCAGGTGTCCCCAAAAAGTATGCAAAAGCCATCGAACGCGCCGTAGCCCTTTGTGCCGTAAAACGTTCAATGGAAAATCCGCCCCGTTTCGAAACAAATGTGAATTTTGACCTGCGGTAAAGGGCGGATTGTCCACCTCGACGGTGATGGCAGTCTCCGGGATTATCCGGTAGCCTCGATCACCCTGCGGGCCACTTCTATAAACGCCCGGCTGACAGCTGAATCCGGGTATTTTTCCTGGTAGACCAAGCCTGCATCACCACAACTCACCATCTTCGGATCAAAGGGCACCTTGCCGAGAAAATCGATCCCCATGGCATCCGCCGTACGCTTACCGCCACCTGATCCGAAAAGCTCGAGTTCGTTGTTACAATGGGGGCAAATCAGGCTACTCATGTTCTCGATCAGTCCGAATATCTTCATATTCAACTTGCGACAGAAATTTATCGACTTGCGCACGTCAGCCAGTGCCACCTCCTGGGGTGTGGTCACGATAATAGCCTGGGCATCATTGATGGTCTGAGCCACCGTAAGCGGTTCATCGCCGGTGCCAGGAGGAGCGTCGATGATAAGGTAGTCAAGCTCACCCCAGGCCACTTGACCGATGAATTGCTGGATGGCCGAATACTTGATGGGGCCACGCCAAATGATTGCATCGTCCTTGTTTGG
The DNA here is from genome assembly GCA_027031325.1 of Desulfobacteraceae bacterium. Classification (GTDB taxonomy): domain Bacteria; phylum Desulfobacterota; class Desulfobacteria; order Desulfobacterales; family Desulfosarcinaceae; genus JALVQM01. The sequence continues at coordinate 18,805 of JALVRI010000025.1, read as the reverse complement.
GGTAAGCGATTCCACCGAAACCACCCCAAGGTACTCTGAATAGTACTGGGGCTGCAACTTGCGTTCTTCAGTCAGATCAAGGACGCCCGACAAGCCTAGCATCCGGGGAACATCGGGCCCATGCAGGTCCACGTCGATCAACCCCACCTTATGTTTCAAGTTTGACAGGGCGACCGCCAAATTTACAGAGGTGCTTGTCTTGCCGACGCCGCCCTTGCCGCTCATTACCAAGAATTTATTCTTGATCTTTGCGAGTGCTTGTTCCACCGCCTCCCTCTGGGCGGCGTGGGGATCACTCTGCTTTTTAGCCGACTGAATGTCTTCGTGAATCTTTGCCATTTTTCCGTCTCCTATCTATAAAGAAGCTCCAAAATAATATCGAGTCCCATCGCGTAAAATCCACTTAATCAAGAAAATAATTTTAACACGCTGAAATTGCCAATCAGGCCCCCCGGGCCTCTCCTGCCATCCCGACCCTTCGTGCTTGCAGACCGGGTTTCAAACTTTCTATTGCCCGCCGGCCAATCGGTACAGTGAATTGCTGCCGCATTTGGGACAACTTTTGGGCCGACAAATTCCGGATGGTACTTTCCAGCTATGGTCGCAATGATAACATTGAAACTTGCGTTCCTGGTGAACCAGGCGGTAATTGCCGCCGCCGACATTGATAGCCTTACCGTTTATCAGGGCGTCGGCCAGAATCCTGCGTGCCCTTTGGATGATCCTTCCAAAGGTGGCCCGGGAAACACCCATTTCACGGCCCGCCTCTTCATGGGACAATCCCAGCAAATCGGCCAAACGAATGGCCTCGCGCTCATCTACAGTAAGCTTGACCTCTTCCAGTTCCACCATAGGAATACCACGGGGCTTGAAATAACTCACCTCCGGTTTGTATGCCACGATTCGGTCTTTACGGGGGCGTACCATGGTGCCTCCATTTTGATCTTATACCCAAAACGTTGAAGCTAGCCATTGGAACAAAAAAAGTCAATAGTCGATTTGGAAAGCGTGGTCAACTTTTCTTCAACCCTACAACCTATCGCAACCAACCGGCAGGCAGGCTCTCCTGAAATTGCCAAGTCTTTTTGAAACTATTTTTGCTTAGCCCCGGCGGGCGCAAGAAAGGAATGATATCAAACCTGAGGCGGGGCAACCCCACCGTCTTCTGACACTACCGTACATGCCGTAGGGCATTCTACGCCACATTAAACACTCTGGGGAATTCATACAGTATCAAACAACGATACCAGCACCAAACGCTTCAAGTAAGACTTTCGGTAGACCTGGTTCAGTTGCAGTCGTAGGCACAGCGGCGAGACTTTCGGTAAGAAGGCCAGTCACGTCACTGCCATAGCATTATAGCATCATCCTCCATTTTTGTCCCACCATCTTCACCGCTGATCTATCATGGGTTTTTATCAATAAATTTACGCAACACAAGACAGCCAAGGGATTACACTCGGAATTTACTCACCAATTCTTTGAGTTGTCCGGAAAGCATGTTCAATTCGGCAGCGCTTTTACTGATCTGCGCACTGCTACTGGCGGTATTTTCAGCGGCTTGATTCAGCTCACTGACGTCTCTGGAAATCTCGGAGGAGACAGACGAACTCTGGGCGACATTTTCAGTAACTTCCGCCAGCCCCTGGGAGGCTTGTGCAATGTTGTCAGCGATTTCACTGGTAGCTTGTGTCTGCTGCTCAATTTCAACGGCGATAGCGGAAACAATTGTATCTATGTCATTGACTACAATGGTAATACGTTCGATTTGACCCACAGTTTCTATGGTCGATTTCTGGATTCCCTCAATCTTGTTCTTGATTTCACTGGTGGCCACAGAGGTTTGTTTGGATAGTTCCTTTATTTCGTTAGCCACCACGGCGAATCCTTTACCGGCCTCGCCAGCGCGTGCCGCCTCAATGGTGGCATTCAGAGATAACAAATTTGTTTGCTCGGATATCTCGGTGATAGTTTCGGTGACCTTGCCGATTTCCTGGGCCGCTTTCCCCAATTCATCAATCTTCACAGATGCATTACTAGCCTCCGAAACAGCGCCTTGCGTTATATTGCGCGCCTTTTCAGTGCGCTGTGTTATTTGTCCGAACGAGGCATTCATATCCCGGGCCCCGTCTGCCACACTGGTGATATTGGTTGTGGCCTGTTCCGTAGCGGCTGCTACGGAGTTCATATTGGAACTCATCTCTTCAGCAGCGGCCGCCACCATATTTGACCTTTCGGATGCCTGTTTGGAGCCGATGGACATCTTTTGGGAAATGCTGTTAAGTTCACCGGCAGACCTATCAAGCGTTTCCGAGGTGCCGACGATAGATTGCATGGCGGTTCGGATTTTATCTTGAAAATTGTTGAATGCCTCTGATAATGCTCCCAACTCATCTTGTTTCTGGCTTTGTACCCTTTGGGTGAGATCTCCTTCTCCAGCACGGGCAAAAGCATTCTTTAAAGTCTCTACCGGCCTGGCGATAAAGTACTCAAGGAAAAAGTAGATCGCTGCCAGTAAAACAAGTATAAGTGCCAGTCCTACGGCGGCGTATTGTAGTAGCGTTTTTTTCAGTTGATTGACCGAAAGCGTTATGTCCCTTGAGATTGCCACAACCCCGACCACTTTGTCGGCATAATCTTTCAGAGGACCGAAAAAAGTCAAAAGCCTCTTTCCTCCCTTGTTTGTACGGCTTATTTCTTCTTCGCCGGTGTCCATCAATTTTTTCAGTATGGCATTGCTCTCGGACAAGCCTTCCATCGGTCGGCTTTGAGCTTGAAACTTGAAACGATCGCCGTCCGGAACAAGGATTGATACCTTAAATCCGTATTTACGCTGCAGCGAACGCAACAATTCATCCGTCAGCCCACTTCCGAATTCGACACTCCCGATGTGACGTCCATGGTAGAACACCGGTGCGACAGCCCTAATACCCAGGCCGGCAACGCCTTTTTCCAGGCCTACTACGGCCTTTTGCATTCGGTTGGCCGTCACGATTGTCTTCCGAAAAGCGGATAAATCATCCCCGAATTTTTGGATTTTATGCAGCCGCAGAAAGGATGTGGCGGGTGGAATGTGGAATTGAAATTGAGCAATGTTTAACTTTTTTTTAAGAGATTGGAAAATAGGCAGTGTCTGCTCTAGCAGCGCTTTCCTATCCCTCTCGGCAAGACTTTTTTGCAATGGCGGCGTATTGGCAACCCATAAAGCCAACGAATAAGAGTTTTGTGATGTATCCTCTATTAGTTGTAGGACCTGGCGATAATTTTCCTTTAAGATGGCGTTATTGGCGTTAACGATTTGGTTGCTTTTCTTGGAGTAGTCCCGAATCAGAAAAATCGCCACAAATAGCACGACGATCCCGCCGATTGACAACATCAGCTTTGCGCGAATGCTGTTAGCCCAAAATTTTTTTAAATTCCAGCTCATTGGCAACCTCCAAATCATATTATATTTCAGGCGGTTTTTGAATTTCCCCACATTCAATCATGCTCAGCGATTTAAGGGCGGTGGATCTAGCTGATCTCTCTACGTATTCGTTCGGCCGATGGGGCACTGTTCTTTAGCTATATTTTAGGCTACATGCAGATGAAGCCTCGGAACAACTATGCCGAAGATCGGGGAAGAGCACCAGGCACTGCGCTGCGTCCAAAGCCAGGCGCACCGGCAAAAAAAACCGCATGCCGAAAGCATGCGGTTTTTTTTGCCTTAAGGGGGCAAAGACACTGCTGTTGTCAACCGCTCATACAAACCCTTGAAAATCGGCTTAAAACTTGAGTCCAAGTTCCAGCATCGGCCCTGAAAATTCTATGTCTAAATCGACATCTTCTTCATCTACTTCGATTTTCTCGTAACGATAGCTTGCTGCGACAAAAAGCGGGCCCAACACCTTTACTTTCAGCCTTCCGATCAGGCTGTAAACGTTATTGCCGCTATATGAAATCCCACGACCTTCACCTTCGATGGCAAACCTTTCTATCGGCTGGAAACTGAAAGCGGCATAAATCATTGGAATTGCAACGGTAGCATCTTCCTTGACATTGGTATTGGTGTCGTCCTGGCGTGCCTCTACTTCCATGTCAAGAATCCTGGCATTGAGCCCCAACTCGATATTGAATTTGTCCGCCGTCAGGGTTTTCATGAACGGCAAACCATAGTACAGGGCGATGTCGTAATGATCTAGCTTGACCTTGGAATAAAAGTCTACATTCGCGCTAAAAATCTCATCTCCGAACTTGAAGTTGACGTCTTTTCTGCCCAAGCCATCGAATTCAACCGGCGCGGCCATCAAATATATATTGGGTATGAAAAAAGGCATGTCGAGTTTAAGTCGGCCGTAAACCTTGGTTTCATCGTCGTAATTCAGGTCATTGTCAATGTCGATGGTGTCTGTGATATCCTGGCCTTTATAAGCCATGGTTCCGCTCAAATCCTGCTTCCATGCTCCGACGGCAAGCTCGAAACCGGCCGCCGCCGCACTTTGGACCCATATGAAACCGGTTACTATCAGAGCTGCCACCAACGATTTTTTCATGAGTACCTCCTCCAAATCATAGGGTATAAGTCCAATCTGTCCTATATCTTCATTTTTGCCTGTAGCACGGATGAAAGGTAAAGGCATATGGCCTTTCGGTCGCCAGGCTGTCATTTCCACAAATGCCTGAAAGCTTTTCCTCCTATTTCTTTTCGGGACCCTCCTCGTCATGACTTGCGGGCTGCAAATGATTTACCGCCGGTTCCGGCGAGATAAAGTATTTACCGGTTGACTTCAGCAAGAGATAATAGCTTGCAATCGCCAGCAACAATATATTAACGGCCATTATAAAAGCCTGCACCGCCATGTTGCCATGCAAAAACAGGTATGCGTAAAAAGATCCGTAAAGGACAACAATGGCGTTGCAAAACAGGGCCAACCACTTGGCCCATTTTTTTCGCTGAAAAACCGAGAAGCAGATTATGCCTCCACTTACCAGCAGTTTGATCGTCAGTACCTGATCGTTGAACATGAAATGGACGGTCAGCAGGAGGCTGGCCCAACCTAGGACCAGATAGGTCAGGGCATTCCTGAAATCCCCCGGCATCTTACGAATCTGTTCAGCTAAATCCAATTATTCTTTCCTTCCGTTATTGGTCTTGCCTGGATACCCTCGCTATCTCCCATTCATCTCACTTGGCCGCAGATCGTACAATAAGCTTTTGGCCGGGAATAATAACGGCGTTCTTTTTCATTTTGTTCAATTTCAGCAATTGATCCACGCTGAGGCCATAACGCCTGCTTATACTAAAGAGGGTGTCACCTGGCTGGACCTGATGATACTTTATAGAAGGCGTGGATTTGGCCGGCTTGGCCGGCTTTTGAACAAGCGGCCCGCTCTGCATCGAATTCATCTTTTTTTCGAGGCTTGAAAGCTTTTTCTGTAATGCTTCAAGGCTCATGGTAAGATGATCCATCCGCAACGACATGGATGCTTCGGTGCGGTCGAAACGGGCCTTGAATTTCTCAAAAGACTTCGCCTGTTCCCAGATACGCGTAACTTTTTGATCTATGGCTTCGAACCGGTTGATCTTTTCTTCCAAAAGGCTTATCCGTTCCTCAAGCTCTGAAATCCGGCTGCGCAGTCCCGTCTCGGAACTCCCGGGCAAGAAAAAAATAAGCAAAGCAGCAACCGCCGCCACAACGACCAAGCCCACTAAAAGATAAAAAGTTCTGGAATTTGTTCCCTGATCATCCGTTGTTTGCCGGCCGCCCTCATTCCATTGGTCGTCAGTTTCTTCTTCAAAATACAAATCAGATTTCGTTCCGGCGGAATCAGAAGACTCGTCAGTGTCCGTCCACTTCATCACTCGACCTCCTGGTGAAGGTAGAATTGAACCAAAGGCCTTGCAGCCGAATCAAAAAGCCGCCATAATCATCCAGATTTAAAAACACCCTCGAAATTTATTTATCCTTTCATATATAAACCATCTGACGATCATTGTTCAAGAATATTCCGGTTCCCGGATCAATCTCAACCGGTCCGATGGGCAGCCTTCGAGGCGCCATGGAGCTTATGTCAGCCGGCCGGTCCGATAAAATCATGGAACAAAAGCCAAAATCGTTCTCTCAACTCGTTTCTCTCCTGGAGAATCTCGTGACGGGCACCTTCCAGGAGATGAAAAGTCGAATTCGGCAACCAGGAGGCCAGTTTTCTCGCCGCCCGGCTGGATACGATCTTGTCATTGCCGGCAGCCACGATCAGCACCGGCAGTTGAATTCTGCCCGCAAATTCTGGCCGGTTGACAATCGCCATGGAATCGAAGGCGGCCTTCAGCCAGCCGAAACTTACCGAATCTGTCAGCAGCCCGGCATTGGATACCAAAAGACCACGGTTGCGCTCGAACCTGTCCTGAGAACCTGTAAGCAGGTTATCCTCAAAATTTCCACGATATTGGTTACGATCGGAAGTGAACGGAATCCTGGCCTTGCCGAATCCAAGCCCCACTGCAATCTGTACCAAGGTCGAGATCATGACCGCAGGAGGGCCTGCTGTATGGATTTGGATCATGGGCGACGTCAGGACCGCCTTTTGAAAAAAACCTGGCCGTTCGGCCAGGTAACGCAAACCAAGATGGGCACCCATGGAATGGGCCAGCATCACTGACGGTTCAACCATCCGCGGCCTGACTATTTCCCGCACAAAGAGATCCAAGTCCCTCAGATAATCATCAAAACTGTCCACGTGCCCAAGATCGGCCCTGGCCGTCATCCTTGAACTCAAACCTTGCCCCCGCCAATCCAAGCTGAAGACCATCATGTTCCTGGCAAGCAAGTCTGTAACGGTTTCATGGTACTTTTCCAGGAATTCACCCCTTCCTGCCAGGATGACGACACTCCCTCTTGCCTTCCCGGTTTCAGGTTTCCATATCCCGTACCTTATTTCGAGACCGTCGTGAGTTTTGAACCAGCCCGGCATTTTACTCCTCGGTTGCTCTATAGGACATGGTTAAACTGCATAAAGTATGTCGTCGCCTCATTTTGAACTTGTCACCGGCAGGATTTTCAAGCAAACTGCCTTTCCAGGGTCCATCTCTGCCGCCAGATGAATAACAATCGGCCCGATGGTGAGGCGGGGCGGCAGCCGATCAACAACTAGCCCTGGCCCCAAGGCGGTCATCATGAACGGCTGCCGGTCAAATGTCAATCACTTGCGGAGGATATTTCAGATGCCGATTCATTCCCACGATTTCGTAGAGAATTACAGCGGCCTGGTCGGTTTCGGGCTGGACCGCCAGACTAATGAAGATACGCTGGTATATTATCTTCAAAAATTTTCAGACGACCGGTTGATGGAGGTACTCAAAAAGCGAATGAGCGATGAAGATTTGACTACCGTCTTTGAGCTCATCTCTTCCCTGCTGCGCCGCTACCTGTCAGAAAGCGAATATCATCGCCTGTTTTTGAAAGATGAGGATCATGTCTGAAAAACAATTGACCTGACAGGAGGATTGAAATTGTTTGCATCCAGACACATGGAACGTTACGCCAAAGTCCTGTTATGGGCACTTTCCACCGCCCGCAAAAAGCCACTTCGAAAAGGTGACCTGATCATGCTCCGCTTTCACAAGCCGGCCATCGAGCTGGCCGAAGTGATTTACCGCCACTTGATAGAAAGGGGTTTTAATCCGGTCCTGAGGCTGAATCCTACCAGCAGGATGGAAAAAGATTTTTACCGACTTGCCGGGCAACGCCAGTTGGTCTTCAAAGTGCCGGGTGATGATATATTGTCTAAAAACCTGGACGGCGCCATCTACCTGTATGCCCCCGAATCGATCACCCATCTCGAGAAGGTGGATTCGAAACGTATCAGTCGCCACGTCCGCTCGAAAAAATACCTGCGCGACATTCTGGACAAAAGGGAAGCCGAGGGTCTTTTCGGCTGGACCCTGTGTGTCTTCCCCACAAATCGACAGGCCGGGCACGCCGGCATGACTCTCGCGCAATACAGCGACCAGATAATAAAAGCCTGCTTTCTGCATCGCAGGGATCCTGTGGCCGAATGGGAAAAAGCCTATACGCGGATCAACCAAATCAAAAGCTGGCTCAACTCGCTGAAAATAGATTGGCTGACGGTTGAATCGGAAAACGTTGACCTGAAAATAGTCCCCGGTCGGCAGCGAATCTGGGCCGGCTTGTCAGGACACAACATACCAAGCTTCGAAATCTTCCTGTCCCCCGACTGGAGGGGTACCAGCGGATATTACTTTGCAGATCAGCCCAGCTTCCGCAGCGGCAACTATGTTGCCGGTGTCCATCTTGAGTTTCGTAAAGGAGTGGTCGTCATGGCACGGGCTGACAAAGGAAACGATTTTCTCCAAAGTCAACTTGCCATCGACAGGGGCGCGCGCAGGGTGGGAGAATTTTCCCTCACCGACAAGCGTTTTTCCAAGATCAGGCGATTTATGGCCAACACTCTTTTCGATGAAAATTTCGGCGGCTCCCAGGGCAATTGCCATATCGCCCTGGGAGCATCATATGCAGACACTTTCGCAGGAGACCCTGCCCGGCTGACTTCCGGGAAAAAAAAGGAGCTGGGTTTCAATGACTCGGCCCTGCATTGGGATCTTGTAAATACGGAAAGGAAAACAGTCGTGGCCAAACTTCACGGGGGGCGCAAGCTGACTCTTTACGAAAACGGCGCTTTCAAATTCTGACCGTCACAGCCTGCAAAGGAGGATCTACCCCAGAACCTCCTGCTGAACCCGGCCACACTTGGTGGTCAAAGACCTGACCGTAGCCACTATTTGATTGATCTTGAAGGGTTTCGACATCACCCGGTCGAAATAATCATCTTTCAACAGCCAAGGAGTTCCCGACAGCCCGATTACAGGCGTATCGGAGCGAACTGAATTTCGAATGTGGCGTACCACGCTATAACCATCTCCCTTGGGCATCTGGACATCGGTGATTACAAGGTCAAAAGTGCCTTCATCGAATTTTGCTATACCTGCAACAGCGTCACCGGCCGTCTCGACCTCAAAGTCCGCCCGGCCCAAAGCCTGCTGAATAATATCCCTTATCATCGGTTCGTCGTCTATCACCAAGATACTGCAAACACCCACCGGTCCCCCCTTTTTATATCTTTACCACACCTGGCTGGCCAGCTTCGGCAATGGTTCCCGAGATGCGGTACAACTCTGAGAAAGACTTGAAATCAGGTTAACTACCCCGTGAATTCTTCAAACAAGGATAGAAGGTACGGCATGAATTCCAGCTATAATATAGTTACATTTTACGGCTGTCAAACGCGATTAGGACCACCAAATGAGGCCTTGAACATAAAATGATTGGCCATCAAATAAACTCACTGGAATCATTCACTAAATATGGATGCAAAATGATGGATACCTGATTACGTGGGGCGGGTGAGGGTTTATTATGTCCTGTTATTTCCTATGGATTCAATGTTGTTGACATTTTGTTGACAATGGCCGATCTTTATTTTTCTTCGAATTTCTCGTTCTTTCTCCGTATTTCTACGATTATGACCAGAAAAATGGCTTGCCGGAAAGAACGATTTTGGTGCTGGGTACCCGTAAGGGAGCCGGGCAAAACAGTCAAACCTTATACTTTCCAAAATCCTCGGGCGAGAGTTTCTCCAGATACTCGGCCCATTTCTTACCCTCTTCGCTGTCATCGACTATCTCGGCCGGTTCCTGGCCCATGGCCGATTTTTCGATTACCTTTTCATCGACATAGATAGGGGCATCGTAGCGCAAGGCAATCGCAATGGCATCGCTCGGCCGGGCATCCATCGTGAAAGCATGATCTTCGGCCTCGAAGTGGATCAAGGCGTAAAAAGTATTATCTTTCAAATCACACACTTCAACCTTGGTGACCACCACGTTCAAATAGTCTGAAAAATTCTTGAAAAGATCGTGGGTCATGGGGCGCTGAAATTTGATATCCTGCAATGCCGAAGCTATGGAAGTGGCTTCCAGAAGGCCGATCCAGATCGGAACAGCTTGATTTGTCTCTTCCGATTTGAGAATTATGATGGGCGTATTGGATGCCGGATCTATGGTCAGTCCTGCTATGCTAACCTTGTGAAGCATGATCTATTGCTCCTTTCACCTCTTTTGAAGGCTGAGCTTGATTGGAGACAAGAGTCTCCCCCAACAGGCAGTGAGGTAGTGCTCTTTTAATCATGATATCCATCATCCGGCCTGTCAATATCTGATTGGATCCTTTTTCGCTTCCGCCCGCCCTGAAGTGGACGATCTTGTTGGTTGTCGTCCTGCCCGTCCAAGTTGTTTCCCTTGCGGTCATGGTCCCGGCGGTATCATCGGCTGCCCTTTCCACCAGTACTTGCTGAACGGTTCCCACCAGGGCCTGGTTGGATCTGTCCGTATACCTTGCCTGCAAGTCGAGCACCTCTTGCAGGCGCCGTTTTTTCTCCTGGTCATCGACTTTGCCACTGAAACCGGCCGCCGGAGCATTGGGGCGATCCGAATACATGAAGGCAAACAGTCCATCGAATCTGACCTGCCTGATAAGGTCCAGGGTCTGCCTGAAATCATCTTCGGTTTCACCCGGAAAACCGACTATGATGTCGGAAGTTATGGCCACATCCGGGCATAAACTGCGCAAGGTGTCTATCTTTTCAATATAACCGGCCCGGCGATATTTACGGTTCATCTTTTTCAACACCGCATCCGAACCGGATTGGACAGGCAGGTGAATATGGTTGCATAATTTTTCCAGCCTAACAAAGGCTTCCATCAACTCCGCCGACAAGTCCTTGGGGTGGGAAGTGGTGAACCTGATCCGCTCCAACCCGTTTACGGCATTTACCTTTTCCAAAAGCTCGCTGAATGAGCAAAGGCCTTCTTTTTTGCCATACGAATTCACGTTCTGACCGAGCAGGGTAACCTCCTTGACTCCCTTGGCTACCAGCTCTTTTATCTCTGAAACAATTTCGTCCGGGTGACGGCTGCTTTCCCTGCCGCGCACGTAGGGTACGACGCAATAGCTGCAAAAATTATCGCATCCACGCATTATGGTAACAAAAGCGGTAACCTTTGGTTCACCGATTGGCCTAGTTAAAAATTCATCCGGGCCAATGGTGCGATCAAGATCGGTATCCACCAGCTTGCAACGCCGCTTGGCTACACTGGCAACCATGCCAGGCAGGCGGCTTACGGCCTGGGTACCAAACACCAGGTCGACATGGGGCAAGCGCCGCAGAATCCGCCGTCCTTCCTGCTGGGCGACACAGCCTCCGAATCCGATGATCAGTTCCGGCCGGGCCTGTTTCAGGGCGGCCAGGCGGCCCAGGAAACTGAAGGCTTTCTGTTCTGCTTTTTCCCGAATCGAACAGGTATTGCAAATTATCAAATCAGCTTTTTCCGGGCTGTCGGTCGGTTCATAACCGGCAGATGCCATTTGTCTTAAAATCTGATCAGAGTCATAGACGTTCATCTGGCAGCCCATGGTCTGGACGAAAATTTTTTTACTGACGAGTCGGTCCATCTACCCTTTCCATGAATATGCTTCCGGCCAAATCGGCCATTATTTCCTCGACAATCCCAAGACAACCCGGAGCCACACTCAACTTTACCAGGCCGCGAACGGCATCCAGGGTGGAAACAACCGCCACACCTTCGTAAGCTTCGATAATGAATTTGAGATACCCTATCTGGCTCCGCTCTACTCTGAAAAAAAGACTGATTGTCTGCATCTATCACTGATCCACTACAAATTACATACCTTGAGCCGCATAATTACTATCTAAGGGGACGGCTGTGCAACCATAATCTGTCCCGGCCATCATATACCAGATCTTGTTTTATTCTTGAGCAAAGGCTCAATATGCGGTATTTGCCTCATATGCAACCAAGATGGCAAATACAAAACCCCGATCCCGAGGTAACCGTCTCAATCCAGCGTACCACAGGCTGTCACCGGGCAATGGCTGCCGTGCTGGCCAACCGCAACCTTGTTTCCAACCGGACTATCAGGGATTTTCTGGAAGCCCGCCTGGAAGGATTAACCCCACCCGAACACCTCAAGGATCTGGACATTGCAAGCAAACGCATCCACCGGGCCCTGAAAAACAAAGAACGCATCCTGATCGTGGGTGACTACGACGTGGACGGTATCACCGCGGCGGCCCTGCTGACAGAATTTCTTTCCAGGGCCGGGGCCGATGTCAGTTATCACCTGCCCCATCGAATCAAGGAAGGCTACGGGTTTCAGCCGGCCCACGTAACCCAGATCGCCGTCCCGCTCAAGGCCGGCCTGATCATCACCGTTGACTGTGGAATATCCAGCAACGAGGCGGTGGAGACCGCCCGCCGTTTCGGAATAGATACTATCATCACCGATCATCACAGCTGTACCGACAACCTGCCCAATGCCACAGCCGTCATCAATCCCAAGCGCAGCCCCCCGGACAACCCTCTCCAATCCCTGGCCGGGGTGGGCGTGGCCTTCTACCTTGCCATCGGCCTACGCAAGCTTCTGAGACAGCGCCATTGGTGGGTCTCACGTCCCGAGCCGAACCTGAAGGACTTCTGTGACCTGGTGGCCCTTGGAACCGTGGCCGACATGGTATCCCTGCTCGGGGTCAACCGGATTCTGGTAAAATCCGGGATAGACCGGCTGAATCGTAATCCAAGGCCCGGTCTGGCGGAGCTGATGGCCACCTGCGGTATTCAACCGGGCAGACTGTCGGCCGAAGACATATCCTTCAGGCTGGCGCCCAGGATAAATGCGGCCGGCAGGGTCGCCCATCCAGGCGCTGCCATGGCCCTCCTTCAAGCCGCAGGCCAGAACGAGGCCCATCATGCGGCCGAGACTTTGTGCGCCCTGAACGCTCGCCGCCAGACGATCGAACAGCAAATTCTGGATGAGATTGCACGGCGCCTGGAACGTCACCCTTTCCTGGTGGACGGTAAATGCCTGGTCATGGCCGGCAAGGGCTGGCACCCGGGGGTTATCGGCATCGTGGCCGCCAAACTGGCCAATCGTTATTTCAAACCGGCCATAGTCATAGGTGTCGAAAACGGCCTGGGCAAAGGATCCGCCCGCAGTATCCCGGGAATTGACATCTACCAGGCCCTGGAACTATGCGCCCCGGTTCTCGAGCGTTTCGGCGGCCACAGGATGGCTGCCGGTCTCACTGTCTCCTCGGCCAACATCGGCCGTCTCCAGGCCGCCTTCGAAGAGGCGGTCGAGAAACTCGACGGCACCTGTGAGACAGGACCGACGGTTGCCATCGATTGTGAGCTCGACTTTGGGGAAATTACTCCCAAGCTGATGGATGAACTGGAATCCCTGCAGCCTTTCGGTACCGACAACCCAGCGCCTGTTTTCATGGCCCGCAAGGTGGTGGCCACAGAATGTATCACCATCGGCCGCAAACATCTTAAAATGAGACTTTGTCAACCAACAAAAGGCGATCAGACCATCGAGGCGATCCAGTTCAATTCCCAAGCCCCGCTCGGGGGCGGAAAAGCATTTGAAAAAATTGCCTACCGCCTTCAAAGAAGGTACTACAACGGCAAAGTTTCCCTGCAGGCGATCGTGGAAAACGTTCTGTGATGTCCTGTTTTTGCTTGCAAATTACGTCGATTTCATTGTATTTGGGTAGTTTAATCAAACACGCAGGTGGTGCTCGATGGGCAAAGTATTCAGACCAAGCAACAGGGAAGCCAGCATACTGTCCAGAATTGAATCTTCAAAGGAAATGGCAAGGCGCAAAGCCATAAGCGCCGCTTGGGACAGCGCGGAACCGCTGGCCAATGCAATCGCCATGAAGTTGGTGGAGAGCGAACTTGTGGAAACCACCAACAAGAACGCCCTGGAAGAACAGATCTCCCAGTGCATTCAAACCCTGGGAAGGGCCGACGATTTCGAAGTCGATTACCAGGTAGCTCCTTACCGCAACCTGGTGCCCAACCCAAACGTGGTCAGTCTTTACGTTACCGCCTTTGTCCTGGAAAAGCTGATCGATCACAAGGCGGTGGTAGATATTTTCGGTTCGGATGAAGACATCTATTTATGTATCAATCAGCAGGTAACCAAATTTACCGGCTGAAACAGCATGCGTCCCAGCTTCCGCCCGCAGTTGATCAACGACCCTTTCGGGGATCCGGGTGTCTTTGTGGCTTTCGATCAACAGAACCGGGCTCTCATGTTCGACCTGGGGGAAAACCAGAGCCTGTCTCCCCGTGATATCCTGAAAACAACCCATGTATTCGTAACCCACACCCACATGGATCATTTTTGCGGGCTGGATCGGCTTTTGAGATTGATGCTGGGACGCGAAAAAACCCTCCACTTATATGGCCCGGAAGGATTTATCGAAAAAGTTGCCGCCAAACTGGGCGGTTACACCTGGAACCTGGTCAACCATTACAACCACCCTTTCAAAATCGTGGCCACCGAGGTCACCTGTCGCCAACAGACAAGCCGGCACTTCTTGTGCCATGAAGGCTTTAAACCATCGGGCAGGCTGGTCAGAAAGACAAGCCCCCTGGTATGCCTCCGGGAACCCGACTTCAAGGTCACGGCCGCCGTCCTGGATCATCGCATTCCATGCCTTGGTTTTCGCCTCCAAGAGCGCTTTCATGTCAACATCATCACATCCCGGCTTGCAAAGCTGGAAACTGAACCGGGACCATGGTTGCAGACTTTCAAAAAGGCCCTTTACCGTAATCTGCCACCGGAAACTTGCATGGCCGACCTGGGGCCGGTGCCCCAAACGGTGGCAGGTTTCAGCCTGGGCAGGCTCAGCTCAGAAATTGCCACAATCACCGCCGGACAGGTGATAACCTATATTGCCGACGCGATCTTCAACAAATCCAATTCCAAGCTTATGCTTGAACTGGCATCCGGAGCGGATCAACTCTTCATCGAGGCCGCCTTTCTCGAGGCCGACCGCCAAGTGGCGGCCCGCAAGCACCACCTTACCGCAGCCCAGGCGGGTTGGATCGCCGGCAAGGCCGGTGTCCGTAAGATGATCATCTTCCATCACTCACCACGTTACCTTGACCGGGCGCAAGAGTTGCAGGGCGAGGCCCGCCGGGCCTACTTGCAAGCGCTTGGCCACAGACCCGGTTCCACAAGCGGATAAAAACAGGACGGGTATATTTCTTCTTCAAGTTGAACCCGCATTTTGGACCTCAAACGCCTGAAGACTTTTCACCGCTTGAACTTCACCTTGCCGGTGAAGACAGGGACGGGAACAAATACATGCCAACTATGTAATAATTCACTGTAATTGCTTATTGTAGGCATTTGAAATGCACAATCCGGGTTTAATTTCTTGCCTGGCCGGCATGTCTTGTTTCCGCCTAACCAAAGGCATAATCCATAAAAACACTTGTAAATCAGGCCCGCAAGATATATTTTATAGGAAGAAGATCAAGGAGTTGCGGAAATGGATATATCCAACAACAAACCGGTCGGAAAGATAGAGCCCATAAAAGCGGTTGAACCGGTCGAGCCACGGCACTTCAGGGGCCAAGCCGAAGGTTTGCAGGAAGATCGGATCACCCTTTCAGATCAGGCTCGCCTGATCGAAAGTGCCCGCCAAAAAGTCAAGGCCATGGAAACAATCGATGAAGAAAAGGTGGCCGAGATCAAGGCCAGGCTTGAAGCCGGAACTTACCGAATCGACTCGCGGCAATTGGCTACCAAAATTCTGCGCGAAAGTTTCATTCACCACCTTCAAAAGTAAATCACCTAACAATCTGCCTACCGCTCACATTGTCTTCGACTTGCATCCCGGTGGCTCCGGCGGCCCGAAAACTTCCAATATCCGGTAATCCGAATCCCGCCTGGCAGGAGTAAAACCGGCGCGCCGGATTATGGTCTTCACTTTTTCCAGGTCAACCCTGGGACTATGGCCGGTCTGTTTGAGCACGTTTTCTTCCACCAGGATTCCCCCGAAGTCATCGGCTCCGCCCAGCAGGCCCAACTGGCCGGCAGCGATATTTTCGCTGAACCAGGAAGATTGGATATGCTCGAAATTGTCCAACACTATCCTGGCCAGGGCGATTATCCTGACGTAGAGGGCCGGATGGGCCGGGCCCTTCACCTGTCTTGCCAGGGCCGTATTGCCCGGCTTGAAAGACCAGGGAATAAAACTTGTAAAGCCGCCTGTTTCATCCTGCAGGCGTCGCAAAGCCATCAGGTGTTCGACGATATCTTCACTTGTCTCCAGGTGACCGAACATCATGGTGGCCGTGGTCCGGAAACCTATCTTGTGGGCTACCCGGCAGACCTCCAACCATTGGTCGACAGAAGCCTTGCCCGGTGCGATCTTGCGCCGTACCCTCTCGCTCAGTATCTCCGCACCACCACCCGGAATGGTCCGGATACCCTCATCCCAGATAGTTTTCAGCAAACTCTCCAGGTCTATCCCCTCGTTGCGGGCCATAAAAACATACTCGGCCGGCGAAAAAGGATGCACGTGGATATGGGGACATGCCTCGCGTATAGCCCGTATATATGCAATCCAGTCGGCCAACCTGACCTGCGGATTATGACCTCCCTGCAAGAGGACGGTTGTTGCACCTGAGGCATACGCCTTGCTCACACCGATCGCCAGCTCTTCAGGACTAAGGGTATATGCATCTTTTGCTTCCGGGCTGCGGCAAAAAGCACAAAAAGTGCATCCCGTGCGACAAATATTGGTGTAATTCGGGTTGGTATCGAATACGAAGGTAACCAGTTCATCTCCATGGCGGGCCACGCGAACCTTGTGGGCTGCTTCCATCAAGCGGCCCAAGGGTGCCCGGGTCAACAATTGCAAGGCCTGTTGCCTGTTCAGGCGCTGCCTGTTTTCAATGGTGCCGAATGGATCGGGCATTTTATCTTCTCCTGCGCTTAGCGCCTGACGGCTTATGAGGGGCCGTCTCCAGGGTATGGCTGAAAAAAAGGTTCATTGGACAAGGCGGCCATCTTTTCCAGAAACAGTCTTTGCCCTTCCAGGTCGGAATCTGTCAAGCAGCGTCGCAACGTACGGAAGTAAATCAGCATTTCTTCTTCAGCCATTTGAATCCGCCTGGAGCATACAGCGGCAGCCTGCGCCAGAAGTTCGTTTTCTTTCCTCCTGAACTCATGGAGCCATATTTCAAGAGCCTTACGAACTGTTGCAGGGGCATCCCGGCGAACCACCCAGCGGGCAAAAACAAAAGGTAAACCAAACTCCCGCCGCCACAACACCGCCAGATCGACCATTCTGTCGAAGCCTTCAACCATACCATGGTTATTGAAGCGTTTCCGCCAGGATAGGGCCTTGTCACCTATCAGCAAGCATCCATCGGCCCGCCGATGGTCCTCAACCAACCAAGGGATCTGCTCGACCTTCAAGCGACGGCGCAAAAGGAGGTAAAGCAACCTTACACTCGAGGCGGATTCAGCAGTCAAAGCCAGCTTGGCGGGACGCACCAGTTCCCGCAAAGCAAGGCGCGAGAAAAACAACACGCTCAGGGAGGCCCGGCCGGCAGCGATACCAAAAGGTCCCAGGCTTTGAGCAATCTTTGCCAGTTGGGGCAGGCCTCCTACGGGTACGGCCGCAGCCACTATTTTGCCATCCCTCAAGGCCCCGACACTTTCGCGCGGCAGGCAGGCAACAAACTCACCGCCTTGGGGAGGCCCCATCAGGCGGTAGGGTTCCATATTGGTGTAGGGAATCATGCCCACCTTAAAGGCCATCTCACTTACTCCCGATCGGCTTCCCCGCTTGGGGCCGCTTTAAGATCCTGAAAACGGCCGTCCCTTTCAACCGGAACGAAACCGGCCACCTTGATGGTTTCTTCCATTTTCTCACGGGCCAGCCCCAGCGGGGTCCGGGCGCCGGCCAAATGGGCAATCTTTTCCTCGGAAATGGTTCCATCCATGTCGTCGGCGCCCCAGCTCAACCCGGCCGCAGCCGTCTCGAGCCCACTCATGGGCCAGTAAGATTTGAGATGATCAATATTGTCCAGGACCAGGCGGGCGATAGCCAGGACCGCCAAAGTTTCCAAGGGGGTCGGTCCATGCTCGACAAACTTCCCTTCTCCGGGCTGAAATGCCAGAGGGATGAAGCAGACAAATCCCCTGCTTGTATCCTGGGCTTTGCGTAAACGCAGCAGGTGCTCAATCCGCTCCTGCCAGGTATCTCCAAAACCGAAAAGCATGGTGGCATTGGTGGGAATACCTAACCGATGAGCCTCATGGTGGACTTGAATCCATTGTTCAGGGCCGATCTTGTTCGGCCAGTGGAGGCGATGGAGGCGTTCGGAAAAGATTTCGGCCCCTCCGCCCGGAAGGGCGTCGGTCCCGGCCGCCTTGAATCGTTCCAACACCTGCCGGACCGTCAGGCCGCTGGTCTTGGCGAAATAGGCTATCTCAACTGCGGTGTAAGCCTTGATATGGAGGTCGGGGTAGCGCTGTCTCAGGGTTTTGACCAGGGCCAGGTTCCTCTCAAAAGGCCAGATCTGGTTGAGGCCGCTTACGATGTGGGCTTCGGTCGGTTGGAGCCGCTCTACCTTGTCCAGGATCTGCTTTTCGCTCAAGACATAGGCATGGGGGGCGTTGCGGCTGGCGGCATAATTACAGAAAGTACACCCTGCTCCACAAATATTGGCTGGATTGATCTGAACGTTGAAGACATATGTTGCCCGCATCCCAAACCGTCTGATCCGGTTCTCCAGGGCCGCCTTTCCCAGCAAGTGCAGATTTCGGGGGGTAATCTGAGCCGCGAGGGCAAAGGCCTCTTCAGAACTTAGGCGCCGGCAGGCGGCGCCTTTTGCGAGGGCGGAATCAAACAGGGCAGA
>JALVRI010000024.1 GCA_027031325.1 Desulfobacteraceae bacterium | reverse complement strand
TGACCCCGGCTTTCCTGAAATCAACCGTGATCACTTCGGCCGTCGTGGAAGGCAGCTTTACATCAGCGGCACGCAAAACAACCGAATCGGAAGTCAAGCCCTGGAAGACAACCTTGCGTCTCTGGACACCTTCGGATGCAAGGGCGACAACCACATCCGGAACCTCGATCCCGGTATAGTCGACCGGTTCCGGGGACAGGACCAGCTCGCACACCGAGTGACCCCGTAAGACGGTGATGGGGTAATCGTTTTTCTGGGTGGCGTGCATCCCGGCCGTCATGGCCGCCAGGCACAAAATCTCACCGGCGGTGACTATTCTCTGGCCGGCCCGTCCCAGGATCAATACCCGCCACTTGCGGCGCCGGGGAGGGCTGAAGGCAGCCCTGACGGGCCTGGGCGGCTTGATCGCTTTTTGGGCGGAGGCCAGGCGGCGGTAATGCTTTCCGTATTCTTCCCTCGCATTTTCAGCAACCGGGCCGCCGCCCTTTTCCAAGCCCTCCAAGCGGGCTTCGATTTGCTTGGGGGTCAACTTGTTACGCCGGCTGTAGCGACCGGTACAGATGCCCCAGATATCCAGCACCGCAAAACCATCGAACTCCATGGCCCTTGCCATCTCATCCACAAGGCCCCGGTCGTGGGCTGCCAGGCGACTTACGAATGCGGCCCCGGCGGTCCGGGTAACCCTGACTACATCCAGCGGTCTTTCCAAACGGTTGAGAAAGCCTGAGCCCACCACCGCCTCGACCGGAGTTGTGGGCGAACACTGGCCCCCGGTCATTCCGTAATTGAAATTGTTCAGGACGAGCAAAGTCAAGTCCAGGTTGCGCCGGCAGGCGCTGAGCAGATGCGCCCCACCGATTCCCAGGCCCCCGTCACCCATGGTCACGATAACCTTCAGGTCGGGCCGGGCCATCTTGAGGCCGGTAGCGTAAGTCAGGGCCCGGCCATGCAGACCGTGCATGGCGTGGGTGTTGAAAAAGGTATCGAAAAGTCCGGAACAACCGATGTCACTTACGATAACCACCTTTTCAGGGGCAAGTCCCAGTTTCTGGAGGGCCTTGTCCAGGGCCTGGGTAATATTCTTATGGGTACACCCGGGACAAAAAACCGGGGGACGGCCGGAATTCAAAAAACTAGCCATGGACGATCACCTCCCTGATCTTTTGGGGGCCAATCAGTTCACCGTTCATCCGGCCGTAGAATACGACCGGCAGGGGGGCCACCACCCGCTGAATCTCGCGCACGTACTGGCCCATATTCATCTCCACCACCACCACCTTGCGGCAACCGGCCGCCCTGGATGCTATCAAGCCTGCCGGTACCGGCCAAAGCGTCTTGAGAACCAACAGCGAAACCGCTTGGCCCTCGCGCTGCAGGTCGGCCACGGCCAGGCGGGCCGCCCTGGCCGTGACCCCGTAACAGATCACCAGGATCTCGCTCTGGGGGACCCTCAGCTCCTGGTAAAAGGTAAATTGCTCCACCCGGGACTCGATCTTGTTCATTAACCGCTCCTGGTTGGCCCCGATCTGTTCCGGGTCGGTGGTTATATAGCCATCCGGGCCATGGGTAGAGGATGTCTGGCGGACGAGACGAGAGCCGCCGATTGGTAGGAAGTCAGGAACCAACCGGCCGGCTTCGACACCAAAGGGAAGAAAGTCGGCATCTTCAGGGCAGAGCCTGCGATTTACCGCTGCCGGCCGGTGTAACTTGTCCCAGGCGACACTTTCGCGGGTCATGGCGATCTCCTTGTTGGTGGCAACGAAAACCGGGCAGCGGTAAATTTCCGCCAGATTGAAAGCTTCCATGGTAAGGGTGAAACAATCGGCCACATCCACCGGTGCGAGCACAATAACCGGCAGCCCGCCACTGTTGCCCCAGCGCAGGAACTGTACGTCGCCGTCCGCCCCCCGGGTTGCCGAGCCGGTGGATGGCCCCAAACGCTGAACATCGATGATCACCAGGGGAATTTCGCTTCCAACGGCAAAGGATATCTGTTCGCTGTAAAGGCTTATACCGGGCCCGGAGGTGGCGGTCATTGTTTTCAGACCGGCCATCGAAGCCCCGAGGCAGAACCCTATGGAAGCAATCTCATCTTCCGCCTGCAGGCATATCCCCCCGGCCGGGGGAAGTAGCCTGAGCATGGTATTGTAAATTGTTGTGGCCGGAGTTATGGGATAGCCGGCAAAAAAACGGCATCCGGCTTCGAAGGCACCCCAGGCAATGGCCTCGTTACCTTCCATGAAAGATAGCGCCATTGGTTGCGTCCTCCCTATATTTGATCAAATTTCTGATCAAATATATGATGATATAAGAGATGTCAATTCCTGATTCCATTCAAGGCCGGGTTATCAGGGTTTCAAGTCCCCCCGGCCATGACCAGGATCAAACCACACTGCCTTTTTTCTCGGCCTTGATCAGTTGCAAGCCTTCGAGCACGTGTTTGCACACCCTGCGGATATGGCTGGAAAGCACCGCCCGGGCGCCGGCAGCGTCCCCGGACTCAATCCGGCCGTAAAGT
>JALVRI010000023.1 GCA_027031325.1 Desulfobacteraceae bacterium | reverse complement strand
CCCGGAACATGATCAGGGAGACCTTTCCGGAATTTTCCCTCGACATGATCACCATTTCGGTTGTTTATCCCGGTGCCGATCCGGAAGAGGTGGAAGAAGGCGTCTGTCGCAAGATAGAAGACGCCATCGAAGGCCTGGAAGGTGTCAAACAATATACTACCGAGGCAACCGAGAACCTGGGCAAGGGGCTTATCGAAGTCAAGGAAGACTGGGACGTGCAGAAGGTGCTCGATGACGTTCGCACCAGGATCGATGCCATCTCCACATTTCCCAAGGATGCCGAAAAACCGGTCATCAAGGAGCTTACCACCAAGGATTCGGTGATGCTGCTGGCCCTGAGTGCCGACATGTCAGAGGCCCGCCTCAAAGAGTGGGCCGAACAGGTAAAGGACGACCTGCAGCAGCTCGACGGTATATCCCAGGTTTCCATCTTCGGTGTTCGCGATTACGAAATTTTCATCGAGGTATCGGAAGCAAAGCTCCAGCGCTACGGCCTGAGCTTCGACCAGGTGGCCGCCGCGGTCCGCCGTAACAACCTCAACATGGGCGGTGGCATGATCCGGATGCGGGCCGAGGAAATCCGCCTGCGGACCATGGGGCGCAAGTACACCGGCAAGGAGCTGGCGTCCCTGGTTGTGGCCGCCTATCCTGACGGGGCCGTGATTACCCTCGACCAGGTGGCCACCATTCGTGACGATTTCACCGAGGATCCCCTCGGGGCCGAAGTCGACGGCAAGCCGGCGGTGCTGATCAACGTTTTCAAGACCAAGGAAGAAGACGCCCTCCAGATCGCCCGTCAAACCTATGCCTACGTGGACAAGATGAAAAAGCGCCTGCCGTCCGGGGTTGCCCTGAAGGTGCTTTACGACAGCACCGATATGCTGCGGGCCAGGATCAACCTGCTGGTCAAAAACGGCATCATCGGCATGATCATCGTTTTCTTGATCCTGTACATGTTTCTCAACGGCCGGCTTTCATTCTGGGCCGGGATGGGCATCCCCATATCCCTCGCCGGAGCCCTTGGTATCTTGTGGGCCCTGGGGGGCACCATCAACATGATTTCGCTTTTCGGGCTGATCCTGGTGCTGGGGGTCATCGTCGATGACGCCATAGTGGTGGGTGAGGCCATCTATGTCCACCGCAAAAACGGAGAGCCACCCCTTGCCGCCGCGGTGGCCGGGGTCAGCGAGGTCGGCATGCCGGTTATCGCCGCCGTGCTGACAACCATCGTGGCCTTTGTCCCCCTGCTGTACATCGGAGGGATAATGGGCAAATTCATCTCCATCTTACCGGTGGTGGTTATCTCCAGCCTGTCGGTTTCCCTGGTCGAATGCATGTTCTTGCTGCCGGCCCATTTGAGCCACCTGCCCGACCTCAATCGACCGCCGGAGACACTCAACCCGGCGGCCCGGCGCCTGGAGCGCTTTCATGAACGCATATCCCGCGGCATGGAATGGTTCATAGCCAGGGTTTATATCCCTTTTTTGCGCCGCACACTGCGCTGGCGTTACATATCACTTTCCACGGCCCTGGCCCTCTTGATGGTAGTTGTGGGCCTGGTACGGGGCGGAGTGATAAAGTTCGAGGTCTTTCCCGACCTGGACGGCTTCATCATGACGGCCCATGTGGAGTTTCCAAGCGGCACCCCCGTATCTGTCACCCGCAAGGCCGTGGAACAGGTGGACAAGGCCCTGGTGCGCCTGGCGTCCAAAACGAAGACCATTTCCGGCGAGCCGCTGGTGGAAAACCGTCTCGTCCTGGTGGGCCAGACCCTGGAGGCCATGCCCCATGCCGGTCCCAACTACGGATCGGTGATGGCCATCTTGCTGCCGTCGGAAAAACGGGGCGTCCATTCCAAGGACCTGATGGTCCGGTGGGAAAAAGAGATCGGCGTGATTGCCGGGGTCAAGTCCATCCGGTTCGAAGGATTGCAGACCGGCCCGCCGGGTGATCCCATCGAAATCTGGATCCAGGGCCACGACATGGAGCGGATCCTGGATGCGGCCGGACGGTTGCAGAAGCGGCTGGAGCGGTTCGACGGAGTTTACCAGATAAGGTCCGATTTTTCGCCCGGCCAGAACGAGCTGCGTCTCAGACTGCGGCCCGAGGCCCGCACCCTGGGACTCAACCTGGACGACCTGGCCCGCCAGATAAATTCAGCCTTCTACGGCCAGGAGGCCTTGAGGCTGCAAAGGGGGCGGGACGATGTGAGGGTAAAGATCCTTTATACGACCCAAGAGCGCAGGAGCCTGGCCCAACTCGGGCGGATGCGGATCAGGACTCCTTCCGGTGACCTGGTGCCCCTGCCGGAGGTGGCCGGGATGACCTTTGCCCCCGGTTATTCAAGCATTACCAGGACCGACGGTTTGCGGCGGGTTGCCGTGAGCGCCGGAGTCGACACCAAGCGGGCCAATACTTCTGAAATTCTGGCCGAGCTGAAAAAGGAATATTTCCCCAGGCTCCTGGAGCGTTTTCCGGACCTCAAGATTGCAGTCCAGGGGGAACAGAAAAAAATGCG
>JALVRI010000022.1:7518-7749 GCA_027031325.1 Desulfobacteraceae bacterium | reverse complement strand
AACATAAGCTCCACCGCTTATCTGGAGGCTCCCTCGGCAGGCACCTTCTATGTCCAGGTCCACGCCGTCAGCGGCGCCACCATCTATCACCTTATAATCGGACAGGCAGGCCTTTTGGCCACGGCCAAGAATCAACAACCTAGCCCCTCGGCCCAATTTGTCCCGGGGCAAATCCTTTTGCGCTTCAAGCCAGGCATCTCATCTTCAACCGGCCGAAACCTTGTTTCTTCC
>JALVRI010000022.1:0-7508 GCA_027031325.1 Desulfobacteraceae bacterium | reverse complement strand
GGCAGGTCAACAGAGCCCTGAAGGCCCTGGGGGCTGCACCTTACCGAGGCCTGACAAAAGCCGCAGCCCCGCAGCAATCCCTTAAGGACGCCACCCTTTACCTGGTCAAACAGCTCCGTCGCCGGCCCGACATCGCCTGGGCCGAACCGAACTACATCCGCAAGGCCTTGCTGGTGCCCGACGATCCCCTCTACAGCCTCCAGTGGCATTACAAGCTGCTGAACCTGCCAAGGGCCTGGGACCGGACTACAGGCAGTGCCGATGTGATCGTGGCTGTCATCGATTCCGGCATAGTTGCAAGCCACCCGGACCTGGCCTCAAAAATAGTGCCCGGCTACGACTTTGTCAGCAACGCAGCCAATGCCGGTGATGGAGATGGTCTAGATGACAACCCCGAAGACCCTGGACAGGGCTCTCCTCCCTTTCACGGTACGCACGTTGCCGGAACCATTGGCGCCGCTTTCAACAACAACACAGGCGGCACAGGGGTCGCCGGCGAGGCCATGATAATGCCGGTAAGGGTGCTGGGGAAAAACGGGGCAACGGATGCCGATGTCATCCAGGCCATTCTTTTCGCAGCCGGTCTGAACCCCCGGACAAGCAGCTCCGGGGAAACAATCCCCCGGCAGACAGCCGACATCATCAACCTCAGCCTGGGCGGTCCATCTGCTTCGGCTGCCCTCCAGGATGCCGTAAACCAGGCAAGGGACCAGGGTGTTATCATCGTCTCGGCAGCCGGCAATGATGCCAGTTCGGCTGCCAGCTACCCTGCGGCCCTGGATGGGGTCGTATCGGTCGCCGGGGTCGATATCAACGCCGGCCAGGCATGGTATTCCAATTTCGGCCCCACGCTGGATCTGGCGGCACCCGGAGGAGACACCTCCACGGACCTAAACCGCGACGGCTATGTCGACGGTGTGCTCAGTACCCTTGCCGCGACCTCGGGAAGCGATATTGAAGCCACCTACGGCTACTACGAGGGCACCTCGATGGCGGCGGCCCACGCCTCGGGCGTGGTCGCCCTCATGAAATCAGTGCGCCCATCCCTGACTCCCGCCGAGTTCGACGCTTACCTGGCAGCCGGCAGCCTGACATTCGACGCGGGTGCCTCCGGGCGTGACCATATTTACGGCTACGGTATATTGGATGCGGCCCGGTCCGTTGATGCCGCCGGATCATCTCCTCCGCCGGTTCTGCTGGCAAAGCCATCCAGTGTATACCTTGCCTACGACAACTCCAGCGCCGCTGTGCTCATCAGCAGAGCCGGAACCGGAGACGCCGGGATTGAAAACGTTCAGTCCGATCAGACCTGGCTCCAGGCAACGCCCTTGTCGGTAGACGGCGACGGTATGGGAACCTACTTGCTCGCGGTTGATCGGAGCGGGCTTGAAGGGGGCTTTCAGCAAGGCCGGGTCACCTTCGAACATAAAGGAGCAAACAGCCCGCTTGTAGTTGAAGTTGTCGTTGAAGTTTTACCGGATTTACAATCAAGTGTCGGTCACTTATACCTGTTGCTTCGCAATGGCGGAAACACGGAGACAATCGACCAGGTCGAAATCGATCCTCAAGCCGGGGTTTACAATTTTGAATTTCCAGGACTTGAACCTGGCAGATACGTCCTGCTGGCAGGAAGCGACCTGGACAACGACGGCATGATCAACGAGCAGGGTGAGGCTGTTACCGGCTACCGGACCGTGGAGCTCGGCCAAAACCCGGACAGCATTTACCTGGTGGCTGGATTCGACCTGAACCCTTTCGAAAAGGTTGCCTCTGCCTGTATAAAGATAAATTTAAAGGGAAAAAATTAAAACAACCATGGCCGGTTTGAAATCAAAACTAGCCGCGATCCTGACTGTGGTGCTAATCGTGTCAGGCTGCCTCAAAATTGCCGGACGCTTACCGGCCAAGCTCCGATTGAAGGTAATTTCAGCAGAAAGCCATTGCCCTTCATTGAGCAAAACTTCCTCTGCGCTCTGGTTTGAAAACCCGGAGCAGGCCGGACACGTGCTTGGAGGAATGAAAATTCCAGCCGACCTGAGCCCAAACAATGGTTTGCTGTTTATATCCATGGGGCTTCAACCAAGCGGCGGGTTTTCCATTTCCCTGGCCAGGCCGACGGCCGAGTTGAAAAACGATACCGCATTTGTGGATGTCCTCTGGCAGCGTCCTCCACCCGGTTCGCTGGTAACCCAGGCCCTCACCTCACCCTGCCTCCTGCTGGAAATGGAAAAAGCGCGCTTCCACACCATTGTAATCAGGGATCAGGATGGCAACATAAGGGCAGCCATCAAGAATTAAACCCGGATTATGCACTTCAGCCTACAAAAGTAATTTGATTGAATTATCGCACAGTTGGCATCTATTTGTTTGCGCCCGTGCCTTCACCCGAAAAGTAAGGTTCAATAAGTGTAAAAACCTCAGGCATTTGAAGCCGCAAGGGGCTCACGCTTTTACCAAAGCTGCTTTGTTGGCGGGCAGTTGAAGTACCAGAGTCTGCCTGCCCTTTCACCTCGCATTTTGGCCAAACTCGCCGGCTGCAAAACCCGGGTTAAAAAAACTTGTAAGCTCGCTTAATTTGGGTTACGTATGAAACTTCCGTGCAGGACTGCAAACTTTGTTCACACACACATGAATCGATTGCATCCAAAAGCCCAACTTTGAGAAGACTAAAACTATGGGTTCCAATTCCACTTTTCAGAAACTGCGTCAAAATGAGCGGCAAACCCGCCGCCGATTGATCGTCGACGCCGCCATGGCCCTGTTTGAAAAACAAGTCATCTCTTCCATCGGCATGCGTGACATTGCCGAAAAGGCAGGTATCTCGCCGGCCGCCATCTATCGCTACTTCCCCAGCCGGGACGAAATCCTGGTCGAAGCCATGTCCCGCCATATTCACATGATTGAAGCCCGGCTTGAAGCCCGGCTTGAAGCCGGCAAGGCGTCACTTGAAGAACTGGCACTTGCCAGTGTGGAATACCTGATGGAACACGACTCCCTCTTTCAGCTCATGGGCCACTTCATGATCACCGGGAGCATCAATCCCAAGGCTCTTGAAAAATTCAATTCCGTTCAGCGATATTTCCTCAACCTGCTGGACAGGGTGAACCTGCGGGCCGGTGTCGGCGCAGGAAGCCGGCTCTTCACTCACGCCTTCTATGCCAGCATCCTGGGGGTGGTGATGGCTTTCCGCAATTATCCCGGAAGGGACAAGAAAGAAATCGAAAAGCATGTCTACCGTTTGGCATCCCTGGTATGCAGCCTTTTTTCAACCGGCAAAGTCCCGCCGAATCTCACCAACCAGGAAAATTAAACTCTCATCGGCCGGCAGTGTCATAACCTTCCGGCTTGCACGCACAACGCCCCGGACTACCCTCTGAAGACCTGAGATCCTGATTTTCATTTTTGCTTCAGGCCGGAGACAAGCATGCCGATAATGTCTGCAGGGCCGGAAATTGCTCTCTATTCGAATAAGACGCAGCATGTCAAAACACCGGCTCAGCCGCTGATTCAACTCGGCGCAACAGCAGATCACAAATCCCTTGGGCAGGCGACACGATGGATAATTTCACCAGGCTGCAACCCCGATTATGCACTTCAAATGCCTATGCCTGCCCTCCGCCTCGCATCTTCGGCAAACTCGCCAGCTGCAAAATCCGGGTTAAAACGATCTTCTTATCCTTGCTTGCAGTTTTACTTCTGCAAACAAACGCCTTTGCCAACGCGGAGAGCGGGCACATGCCCGCCGGGAGGCTGCCGGCTGTCCGGGCGGTATACTTTCCCCCGTATGCCCTGAACCGGAGACTGATCGAGATCTATGTTCACCAGTCCCGTCAACTGGGGCTCAACGCAGTAGTCCTGCACCTCAAAGATCCCCGGGGCCGGATCTTCTGGCCGAGCAAGGTTCCAGGAGCCGGAAACCACGTGGCAGCCGGGGCGGCAATTAACATCAGCCGCCTGGTGAAAACATTGAAAGACAATTACATCTGGACCATCGCCAAGCTGGATGTTTTCGCCGACCATTGCCTGGTAAGGGACTGCCCCTGGCTTGGGGTGCAAGATACGCGGACAGGGCGGCCCTGGAAAGACAAAAACGGCCTTTTTTGGGCCAACCCCTATGATCGGCGCGTGTGGGACTACGTTGTCAATCTGGCCAAGGAACTTGCCGCCTGCGGTTTCGATGAAATCCAATTCGACTACGTCCGTTTTCCCTCCGACGGAGACCTGTCAAGGATTGCATATCCCGGGCAAAGAACCGGTGTAACTCGCAGCCGATGCATCGCATCCTTTCTCAAGTACGCTTCGCAACAATTGCGTCCCCTGGGTGTCAAATTGGCGGCCGCCGTTTTCGGGCTTATTGCCTGGAAAAAACACGATTTCGGAGTGGGACAAGTACTGGAGGAGATGGCCCCCCACCTGGATGTTATCTGCCCCATGTTCTATCCTTCCCACTTTCCCGCGGGCTTTTTGGGCAAAGAGCGGCCTTCCCTTCACCCAGGATCGATAATGCTCCTCAGCACCCGGCGAATACGCCAAAGGACGACCATTCCGGTACGGCCCTGGATCCAGGATTTCTGGTACGGACCGGCTGAAGTAGAAGCCCAGCTCGAAGCCCTCGAGAAGGCAAAATCCGATGGCTGGTCGGCCTGGAATCCCTCCGGCCGCTACAAGGCGACCTACACCGCCCTGGCCCGCCGGCAGAACGTGCGCCTGGTGGTTCCCAAGCTCTATCCCGGGCTGGATGAGCTGCGCAGTCTTCCGGACAACCTGGTCTCGGCAGCCTCCAAACCGGTGAACCTCACCTCCTACCGGAAAGGATTTTCGGTTATAAGCTTACAGCCGACGGTCCCGCAAAGCCGTGTCAGGGCCTCCACTCCGGCGGGCTTGAGTATGACTTTCGACGAAAGCATCCTGGATCGCATCCTCACCAGGCGCGGCGTCCCTTTTGGAATGCGAACCACCAAGCGGGTCAAGGCGTCCCTGGTTGCCGGCCTCATGTGCCGTGATCTGGGTGTGGATAGCCGCAGGATGCAGCCACGCAAGATTTTCATCGACTGGAGCAAAGACTGCCGTTTTACATACGAGGTGCCGGCCTGGGCCGCCTCGGCTTTCCGCCCACCCGGACCGGCCGGGATGCTCCGGGCCATGGCCGGCGACCAAGTATTGAGGGACGATCCTGTCAAAACGTCCTTTTTTGCCGATTGAACCCGGATGTGCAGCCGGCGAGTTTGGCGAAGATGCTAGACCCAGGGCAGGCAGACGTACTCTAACGGGCTGTTGAAAAACTATTAGGCTTGGCCATACAAGACACGAGCGGGAACAAATAGATACCAACTGTGCAATAATTCGATCAAATTACTTTTGTAGGCATTTGAAGTGCATAATCCGGCTTGAAATCATGACGGCGGCCTGTTACCTTCCAATTTTAATTCTCGACAGGAATGAGGCCATGCAAGCCAGCAGCAACGAAGTCGTCGATTTTTTCCGGCGGTATATCGACAGAAAGCCGGATGATGCAGCCCCACCGTTTACACGTTGGCTGGACGGCCGCTTAAAGGAGTGTTCCGCGGGCCGGATGGCCATGGAAGTACTCTGCCGCCCGGAGATGGGCAACCCGGCCGGCCTTTTGCATGGCGGAGTCCAGGCGGCCATCATGGACGAGTTGATCGGAATGACCATCCTCACCCTGGGCGAAAAGGGTTTCGCCCTCTCCATCGACCTGCATGTAAATTTTCTGGGAAAGGTCGAAATAGGTCAAAAAATCATCGCCCGGGCTGAAATAGTGCGTTCCGGCAAGCGGATATCACATGCCGTATGCGAAATAAGGGATACCGCCGGACGCCTCGTTTCACTGGGATCGGCCAACCTGCTCAAGACCACCCACGCAAGCGGGATGGAATCGGCCATCGATGCCCGCCTCGGCCGGCGGGAAATCTGAAAGCGTCCCTGCCCGCCTTCAAGCGCTCTGCTCCGGAAATACAACCGGCTTGCCGGTACGATAGGCCAAGGCTTTGCAAGTGCATATGAGGCGTTCGCCGTCTTCGACCACGGTGATGTCATAAGTGGCTGTCTTGCGTGTGCGGGCGACCCTTTCCGCCTTGGCCCGCAATAGCCTCCCGGGTTCGGGAGAGGCCACATAAGTAACGTTGATGTTGAGGGCCACGGCTATGTCGCCGTCGGTCTGCGCGGCGGTCTCAAAAGCCTCGTCCACCAGGGCAAACAAGGCTCCGCCATGGGCCCGGCAGTAAATGTTGTTCATCACATCCGGCCGGTATACCATCTCCACTTCGGAACGGCCTTTTTCCAGACCGACTACCCTGATGCCGAGAAGACGCCGAAAAGGCTCTTGCTCGGTCGCCTTCAGGATCGATTCTAGCAACACCGTGTCCATTTCACCGCTGTTTTCCATCATCCAGCCTCTTTTGTCGTCATTGCATGCCCCTGCCCGATTCCCCGCCGGCCAGCTCCGCCAGCAAGGCCCGCAGGAAAGTCCAGCTTTTTGCAATCGAATCAAGGTTGACCCTTTCATCCGGGCTGTGGGGATTTTCAATGGTGGGACCGAGGGAAACAATCTCCAGGTGGGGGTATTTCTCCTTCAGGACACCGCATTCCAGACCGCCGTGAATCACCTCCAGTACGGGCCGCTTTCCGAACAGCCGCTGGTAGACCGACAGGCACAAATCAACCAGGCGGCTGTCTGTTACCGGTTGCCAGGCAGGATATCCCTTGCCCACCGTAACTTTGGCACCGATCATCCTTGCCACGGCGGCGATTGCATCCGCCACGTCCCGGAGGGCGGAGGCAAACATGGAACGAATGCTGCAACCTATCTCCAGCCTGCCCCCCTCGAGGCTGATCTTGGCCAGGTTACAGGATGTCTCAGGGCTGCCGCTTGGTTCGGCACTGAGTTCCAAGACCCCGTGGGGCAGGGCCGCAAGCAAGGCAATCACCCTGCCACTGGCTTCATGGCCGATACCGCTGGAAGAGGGGCAATCTGGGCGGGCATCGAAATCAACGGTCAAATCCGGGTCGGAGGCGGCATATTCAAGCGCCAGGTCCTGACCGGCGGCCTCGACTCCCCGCGCAATGGTGTCCAGGTTTTCCTCGTGACAGGCAAGCATGATCACGGCGTTCCTGGCAATTGCGTTGTGGGCCGTGCCGGCCTTGATATTCACCAGTCTCAGCCTGCACTGTGACTGGAGGCGATTCAGGATACGGGCAGCCAGCCTGGTTGCGCCGGCCCTGTGTTTGGCTATATCGACCCCGGAATGTCCACCTTTCAGCCCCGCGATATCGATACGACAGACGGTCTCATTCCTGCCGAGGGTAACCTCGTCTTGTTCAAGATGGATATCGATACTTCTGCCGCCGGCCGAGCCGACCGTAAACCGCCCCTCGGTCTCAGAGTCGAGGTTGAGCAGGTACCTGCCGGTCAGCCACGAATCAGACAGTTTTTGGGCACCGATAAACCCGGTTTCTTCGTCCACCGTGAACAGCAATTCCAGGTCCGG
>JALVRI010000021.1 GCA_027031325.1 Desulfobacteraceae bacterium | reverse complement strand
ATGTACACCAGCGGTACGACCGGAAAGCCGAAAGGTTGCCAGCATTCGACAGGTGGTTACCTGGCCTACGTAACGGGAACCTCCAAGTACGTTCAGGATATCCATCCTGAAGACGTATACTGGTGTATGGCCGACATAGGCTGGATAACGGGCCACTCGTATATCGTCTACGGTCCGCTTTCGCTTTGCGCTTCAACGGTTGTCTATGAAGGTGTTCCCACCTATCCTGATCCGGGGCGCCCCTGGAGGATAGCCCAGGATCTGGGAGTAAACATCTTCCATACCGCCCCGACCGCCATCCGGGCCCTCCGGAAGGTAGGACCTGATGAACCGGCCAAGTACGACTACCACTTCAAACACATGACCACTGTCGGTGAGCCGATAGAGCCTGAAGTGTGGAAATGGTATCACAAGGAAGTCGGAAAGGGTGAAGCCATAATCGTTGATACCTGGTGGCAGACTGAAACCGGTGGTTTCCTCTGCTCAACCTTGCCGGCCATTACTCCCATGAAACCAGGCAGCGCCGGGCCGGGTATGCCCGGGATTCATCCTGTGATCTACGATGATGAAGGCAACGTCATCGAAAGAGGATCGGGCAAGGCCGGGAATATATGCATCCAGAATCCCTGGCCGGGAGCCTTCCAGACCATTTGGGGTGACCGTGACAGGTACGTGCGACAGTATTACGAACGTTACTGCAAGGATCCCAACAGCAAGGACTGGAGGGATTGGCCTTATCTTACCGGTGACGCGGCGGTGGAAGCAGCCGACGGCTACTTCAGGATCCTGGGTCGAATCGATGACGTAATCAATGTCTCCGGGCACAGGCTGGGGACCAAGGAAATTGAATCAGCAGCCCTGGTGGTGGAAGAAGTCGCCGAGGCGGCTGTCGTCCCGGTAGCCCACGATATAAAGGGCAAAGAACCTGATCTCTATGTCTCGCTGAAACCAGGTTACGAAGCTTCGCCCGAGCTTGCCCAGAAGGTTTCGGATGCCATTTGCAACGAGATAGGCAAGATCGCCAAGCCTCGCAAGGTTTGGATCGTCAAGGATATGCCCAAAACACGTTCGGGCAAAATCATGCGCCGTGTGTTGGCATCCATTTCGAACCAAAAGGATGTCGGTGATGTGACCACCCTGGCAAATCCCGACGTGGTCGAGGAAATTCGCCAGATGGTTCAGAGCTGAATCTAAGCTTGCGGAGCTTTTTAGCTCAACCGGCCGCATTAAAACAATGCGGCCGGTCCCTGAAAGGGGGTGATAACGGCAGCTAACGTTATTTTCGCCAACCGATCCCTGACCGAGATCGGTCAACAGAAGACCTTTGGTAGGGGAGGAAAGAACGATGAGTGGAACCACATGGGTCTACATATTTCTGGGGCTCTATATCATTTACTGCTTTTATTGGGGGCTGAAAGGTTATTTCACTGAAAAGACTTCTTCAGGCTACGCGATAGCCGGGCGGTCGATCCCGTTTATAGCCTTTCTCATGGCAGCCACGGCCGCGTCATTCAGCGGATGGACCTTTATCGGCCATCCCGGCCTGATCTGGCGTGACGGTTTGGCATATGCGTTCGCTTCTTTTTACGTACTTACCATTCCCATCACCGGTGCTTTCTTTTCAAAACGTACCTGGCTGATGGGTAAGCGCTACGGGTTTATCACCCCTGGTGATATGTACGCTTATTACTACAACACGGAAGCCGTCCGTTGGCTGTCGGTCTTGACCGCGTTTCTCTATTCCATGTTCTATTCAGCGGTCCAGCTGATGGCGTCGGCGGCCCTGTTTCACTACGTGGCCGGCGTACCCTTCACCTTTGGTGCCATTTTCATGGCCTTTATCGTCTGGTTCTATGTATGTACCGGAGGTTTGAAGGCCAGTACCTGGGTCGGCGTGATCCAGTTCATCCTGCTGGTAGGCGGCATCATAATCCTCGGTGCCTACGCCCTGGCCCAGTTCGGCGGCTGGAGCGAATTTTCAGCCGAGATCGCCAAGCTGCCGGCAAGACAGCTGAACGTTCCGCGGGTTATCAACTTCGGCCTTGGCGGAGCGCCGGGTGAAACCGCATGGACCGCGGTGATGATCCTGACTTACATGTTCGCCCTGATGGGCATCCAGTCCTCGCCGGCTTTTACCATGTGGAACTTTGGAATCAAATCCCCCAAGCCTCTGGCATGGCAACAGGCCTTCATGAGCACTTTCGTAGTCGGCTTTGCCCTGTTCTTTTTCACGGCTTTCCAGGGGATGGGTGCCAAGGTTCTCGAAGTAAAAGGGATCATGCATTTTGCCAAGGACTCTGACGTTGTGCCCATGATGATGACCAAGTATCTGCCCGGCCTTGCGCTTGGCCTGGTGTTCATGGGTGCCATTGCGGCCATTCATTCCACCGCAGCGCCTTACATCGGAACCGGTGGATCTATTCTCCTGCGGGATGTTTACTGGAGATACATCCGTAAGCAGAAAGCCGGCCATGCCGAGCAGATCTGGGTCAACCGGCTCCTGGCCACCCTGGTGACCATTGCCGCCCTTGCCGTCGGACTGACTTCAAAGGCAGCCCTGGTTATTCTCGGTGCTCTGGCAACAGCCTTCGGATTCGTTATGTACATACTGTTGCTGGGCGTCTTGTGGGGCTTCCGTTTCCCGAGCATCGGTGCGACCCTCGGAGTTCTGGCCGGTATGATAGGTGTTTTCCTGACGTATTACGTCTGGAAATATCCGCTTTCGATGCACTGTGCCTTCTGGGGAACCTTCAGCGGGCTGGTGGTGGCGTACATTTGCCGCGGTATAGGAATCAAAGACAACGAGGAGACAATCAAGCGCCAGGCGGAGGTGCGCAAGTGGCTGGATGATGTGGATGCGCCTAGTGAAAGCGGGCGCAAGTGGCGTAGTGTGATGAAGATTGTCGTTCCGGTGTGGTACTTCTTTGCAATCGGGCCTGCCTGTATTCTTGGTAACAGCGCCTATTCATTTTCAGGGTTCCCACCCCTGTGGTCCTGGCAGATCAGCTGGTGGATCCTCGGTATAATCATGATGTGGGCACTGTGCTTCAAGGCTGAAATGGCCACCACCAATGAGACCCAGATAGAAAGGGCCGACAAGGAACAGATGATTGTCGTCAAGGAGGCCTGATGGTCAACGCCGACTTATAATCCGCAGAGAGGTGCATTATGAAGTCAGAAGATATTTGGATGATAGTGATTGTCGGATTTTGCATCATTTGGACCGCAGCTTTCGGCTGGGGTGTCTTCGGATAACCGGCATACAAGGTAACCTTTAAAGGGGTACCGTTCACTGCCGGAAAGAGGCTGTGGCGGTACCCCCCCTCTTAATTGGATCAAAAGTAAAAGGTGAATATTATGTTGGCCGAAAAACAGGTCCAATGCAGGTGTGGTCAGGTAATCTCCATGAATTCCAAGAAGACCTGGTGTGACAAGTGTTGCCGTCCGGTTTTTTACTATGAAAAGGACCGGAAGAAGGACAAACTCAACAATTACTACCTGCTTGCGGTAATGGCGCTTGTTTTCGGGTTTTTGAGCTATCTCTTTGTGGAGATGATTGCCGTACCGTTGCTTTCGATAAGCCTGTAACGCCGAGATGGGTTGAGCGACCGAGATGGGTAGACCGAACCCGGTCCACAGGCCTCCTGAAATACCAAGGAGCCGGTCTGACTCCGACAATATCGATGTGCTGGTCATATCGTCCAATCCTGATTTGGGATTCTTTATCACTGCCAGCCTGAGAAGGATGGGCATCGGTGGTTTAAAGATTGAATCCGGGATTGGTAAAGACGGCATTGCGACAAATGGTAGGGTAAAAATTATTTTTTTCGATACAGGTTCAATGGTCGATAGTGAAGAGGTTGCAGCCGACATTCGTGCAGTCCGTTTCGCTTTTAATTCGAAGCTAGCCTGCATTGTCCCACCTTCCAGGCCGGACGCAAAACTACTGTGCCTGGCAGCAGGTGCAGATGTGGTTTTGGAAAAGCCTATTCATTCAAAGGATCTTTCCCTTCAAGCGAGCAAGGTGCTTTTTCCATGCGAACACAAAACAAGTTTTGGTGGTTCGTAGGGGTAGCCACTTTTGCTCTGGTTCTAGCCCTGGGAGCCATTTGGTTTTTATTTTGGCGCCAGCTTACCCTAGACCAGCGTACAGTCCTCCAGGAAGTTATTGTCCATAACTTTGCATACTTCTTCAGTGCAGGTGTTTTACTGCTTGCAGCGTTCGGTTTTACAATCGACTGGTTTTTCAGATTTTATGTTTTACCATCGCGCCAGCTGGTAGAGCAGACCCAATTGCTCAGGACCGTCAATCCGGACCTGAAACTCGAGATAGAAGGAAGCCAGGACCTGGTATGGATCGCCAGGACCATAAACGAAATGTGTGCCGGGCGCTTGCAGGGAGGGCAGGATCAACAGTCGGCGGGCGAAATTGTGGCCCAGGAAAAGATGGAAAAGCGGATCCTGGAGACGATTCTCGATCAGCACCCTTCGGGAGTGATTATTTGCAATCTTGACGGGACCATTGTTTTTTACAATCACAACGCCCAAAGGCTGCTGAGCATGGCCTGCTCCGGAAACGAAGACCGGCTGGACATGAATCTGGTCGGGCTTGGACGTTGCCTATACGATTTCGTGGATCGCGCTTGTTTTCAGGATGCCCTTGAAAGGATTTCCGCCAAGATAGAAAGTGCTGATCCCAATACTGTGGAATATCTTCTCATAGGGTCAGGCGGAAATGATTTGATCCAGGCTGAATTGATGGCGGTTTTGGATCAGCGCCACAATTTGACCGGATTGGTCGTACTGCTGACAAATATCCGGGAAGAATTTGAAAAAAACAGGCGCAAAGAAAATGATCTCAAACAAATGCTGGGTATTGTCGGCGACACGGCATCAGTACTTCTGCTTGCCAGGGAAATGCTTGGTGACGACGTGAGTGTGGCTGAAATCGAGCAGGCGCTTGGGAAAGCAGTCAGCAACCTTGAAAGTTTGATTCACAGGGCAAGGGCTCAAGTCAAGAAACTTCCCGAGCACTTGCATCCCATCGCTCCGGTGTGTGTCGGTGACTGGGCGGCTGGGTTTGCCTCGGTATTGAGGAACGAAACCGGCCTTGAAACCATCCTGGAGTTGGAAGAACCCGATCAGTGGATCAAGGTGGATAATTGCAGCCTGAACAATTGCCTGGCCCATATTTTGGGGTGGTTTGGGCCGCAATTTGGAAATCGCATCAAGTGCCGCATAAGCAGGGAAGAACATATATGCGTTATCGATTTCCTGGCCTTTACTGAAGAAGAAATCTTTGATTGGCAAAAGTTGAAAACGATGCTTTCCGATGCACACTGTTGCGGAAGCGGCATACCGGTGAAAACCATTCTTGAATATCATTGGGCCGAGTTGCATCCCTTGATGAATCGTGACGGCCGGGCATACGGGCTCCGCCTGATGCTACCCACGGAAGCAAGCAGCCGATTGCGGTCCTGCACATTGGAAGGACAAAAAATAACCGTTCTTCCGGAGAGTCGGCCTGTTTTTTACGATTTTGATCTTTTCAACCAGCCAGGCCAAACCCCTGAACTGGACAATCGGCTTCTGACGGAACTCACCTATACTGTTTTTGACACTGAAACCACCGGTCTGGACCCCAGAGGGGGTGACGAGATAATCTCCATTGGCGCCGTGAGGATTGTCAACTGCAGATTACTGGTGGAGGAGAAATTTGATCAACTGATCGACCCCCAACGTTACCTGCCGTGGGAATCGATCAAGATCCACGGCATAAAGCCGGAGATGCTCGCAGGACAGCCGACAATAGAAGAGGTACTGCCGAAATTTCATAGGTTTGCCAAGGATACGGTCCTCGTGGCTCACAATGCGGCCTTCGATATGCGTATGCTCCAGGTCAAGGAAGACCAGACTGGGATCAAATTCATAAATCCCGTTCTGGATACCATGCACCTTTCGGCGGTTGTTCATCCGGCCCAAAGCAGTCACCGTTTAGGTGATATCGCCGCACGGCTGGGAGTCGAGATCAAGGGCAGGCATACCGCCCTGGGGGATGCCCTGGCCACAGCCGAAATTTTTCTCAAACTTATTCCCCTGTTGCGCGAGAAAGGGATAAAGACTCTCAAAGAAGCACGCCTGGCTTCCCAGAAAACCTACTATGCCCGCCTGAAATATTGATCTAAAAAACAAAGCCGGCCTTCAGACGTGAAAAATTATGTAATAATTCAACCCGGATCATGCATTTCAAATGCCTGAAGACTTTTTACCGATTGAACTTCAGCTTGCCGGTGAAGACACGACCGGGAACGATTACATGCTAACTATTTAATAATTCAATGAAATTACTTATTGTAGGCATTTGGAGTGCAAAATCCGGGATGATTTCGGTTCGAGCTGTCGAAAACGGAACCGTTTTCGTTATCTGGTTTGCAGAACATTTGGGAAATATAAATAAAGAACATAATGCTTGGATAAAAAAATAGGGTACCTGAATAAATCCGGCTTGTCCGGATGATTTTTTACGCTATTATATTTGTTCGGTACAATACCTGCTTTTTCTTAACATTAACGGTTTTGCAGCGCTGATGTTGATCACCCTGGGTAACAGACTGGTTGTTTCGGCACTGAAGCAGGAGCATATCGATTATCTTACCGCCAAATTGCGCTTCCCAAATCCCAGATGGATCGAAAACAACAGAATGGGACGATGGAATCGCAATACGCCAAAGGTCCTGAAATTCTATCGACATTTAGGAAACAACCGGCTCTCTCTCCCAAGGGGCTACCTGCGCCAACTGATATTGTTTTGCCGCCGGGCCGGCGAGCCATACACCATTGAGGACAAACGAAGAGTTTTACCCCCCGTCGAATTTGGAATTAAAGCGAACCTGAGGCCCTTTCAACAAGAGGCTGTCAGCATCATGTTGCAAAAACAGTTTGGTACCCTGTGCGCTCCAACCGGGAGCGGCAAAACCGTAATGGCAATGGCGATGATGGTTGCACGCCGGCAACCGGCCATGGTTGTGGTCCATACGAGGGACCTTGCGGAGCAGTGGATAGAGAGCCTGGGAGACATGCTTGGAATCGATCGTGGTGAGGTCGGCTTCATCGGTGCAGGCAAGTATTACACGGGCCGGAAGGTGACCGTGGCCCTGGTTCAGTCCCTTTATAAAAAGGCCCGGGAGGCTGCAAAGCATATCGGACATCTGATTGTAGACGAATGCCACCGTATTCCAAGCCGTACTTTCACCGAAGCCGTTACGGCATTCGACTCAAAGTACATGCTTGGTTTGACAGCAACTCCCTGGAGGCGGGACGGGTTGAGCAAATTGATATTCTGGCATCTGGGTGACATTCACCACCGCATCGACCAACACCGCCTGGTAACCAAAGGCCACTTGCTGGCCAAGAAGGTAATTTTCAGAGTTACGGAATTTGTTCCCTACCATGACCCGGTTACAGAATACAGCCAAATGTTGGCGGAACTGGTAAGTGACGACAAGCGCAACCGGATGATTGCCGCAGATGTCGCCCGGATTGCCGATTCGCCCCAAAGAAAGGGCGTCGTACTGGTGCTCTCGGATCGCAAATATCATTGCCGCCTATTGGCCTCCCTGCTGAAGTACAAACACGGCATCGAGGCCGGTGTGCTGACCGGTGAGCTGTCTATCGCCCAGCGCCGGGAATTGATAGCTAAAGCACGCGCAGGAAAGGTGCCGGTACTTGTGGCGACCAGCCAGCTTGTCGGAGAGGGATTCGATTGCCCG
>JALVRI010000020.1 GCA_027031325.1 Desulfobacteraceae bacterium | reverse complement strand
GTATAACAAGGACCTGATCATATATCCGGACGGAAAGATCGAGGACGGCTGGTGGCGCAGCAGGGGGCATCGCTTGAATGAAGCCGACATCCAGCGCCTGATAGAAAGCGGCCCCGAGGTTATTGTGGCTGGCACCGGGGTTTTCGGCCGGATGAAGCCTGCAGACGGCCTTGCAGCCCGTTTGGAAGAAATGGGAATTGCCTTTTTCGCCCTGCCGAACAAGAAAGCCATGGCCCAATTCAACTCCGAGCAGCGGGCCGGACGCAAGGTGGGCGGCTGTTTTCACCTTACCTGTTGAACCCGCTGTCAAGCCAAGAATCGTTTATTACCCATTTCGGGTGACCAACATCAATCAGAGGAGGTTTTTTATGCTCACCAGCGTATCTACCGGCAAGGCACCGGCTGCCATCGGGCCGTATTCCCAGGCCATAACCGACGGCGAAACCATCTGGGTCGCCGGTCAGCTCGGCATGGATCCGGCCACCACCGAACTTGTGAGTGAAAAGCTGGAAGATCAGGCCCGCCAGGCCCTGGCCAATATGCAAGCCATCCTGGAAGCGGGGGGCTTCAGCCTGGAACAGGTTGTGGCCGTGGATGTGTTTTTGACTTCCATGGACGATTTCGCGGCCTTCAACAAGGTATATGAGTCCTTTTTCATAACTCATCGCCCGGCCCGGGCCGTGATTGCCGTTGCGGGTTTGCCCAAAGGAGGCAAGGTGGAAATAAAGTGTATCGCCTCCGGAAAATAATGCTTTGCAGGAACCACACGGTCAGGTCTGCTTTCTTTCCGGCGGTCAAAGTTTGAGGAGTTTTTATCCCGGATTATGCACTTCAAATGCCTTTGTCCGCCCTCTGCCTCGCATCTTGGCCGAACTTGCCGGCTGCAAAATCCGGGTTTATGATTTGGCGGCTTTAATGGCCGAAACTGGATTGCAAAAAGGTTGAAACCGGGAAGAAGCCAAAATTTGCTCGATTGAAGTCTTTAAAGGGTATTGAAGTTTGTTTAAGAAAAATGAACCGTTAAAGGAGTGGAATAAACTGAACCGGATTTTTTAAAAAATTAATCCTTGACAACGTGGAAAATATGATTTTAATGGTCTGACCATTCTGTTGAACGCCGGGTTTCCGGTTGTTTTTTTTACAAGCATTGTCAAGGTCTTATGGAAAAAATCTTCCGCGCTGCCAGGCAAAACCGAATTTTTGAGGATGTTGTGGAGCAGATCCAGGAAGCCATCATCAGCGGTAAGTTGGCCGTTGGGGACCGGCTCCCCCCGGAACGCGAATTGCGGGAAATGCTCAAAACCAGCCGCAGCACGATACGGGAAGCCCTGCGGGTTTTGGAACAGAAAGGCTTGATAGAGATCAGGCTGGGAACAGGCGGGGGAGCGGTGGTCAGGTCGGTCAGTGCCGATCAGGTCACAGAAAGTCTGGACCTGTTGATCCGTTCCCAAAAGGTTTCCCTGGATCATCTGGCCGAATTTCGGCGGCAAATCGAAGGAGATGCCGCCGCCTTGGCGACATCGCGAGCCCGGGAGGAAGACTTTGCCCATCTCCGGGACTTGCTGGCCCAGGCGCGCAAGTGCGTGGAGGCCGGGGAAAGCGCGGTGGACGAATTCCTGGAGGCCGATAAAAAGATTCACCTGGCGTTTGCCCGGATAACGGGAAACCCGATCTACATTTCGGTTCTGAAGACAATTCATGCCAATATTAATCGTTATTTTGAGCGGTTTTTGAATATGGAGGCCCAGGCCATGAAGGAAAACCTGGCCGACCTGGAGGCAATCGTAGCTGCGGTGATCGACGGCCGGGCGGATCAGGCGCGCAAACTGAGCCGGCGGCATATAGATCGTTTCAATCGCTACATGCACGGCATAACGCTCGATGACCCAAAAACCCGAACCCCAAACAAACTTTAGCACAACAAGCGGATCGACATCTTATGGCCCAACTCGAACTTAAAAAGATCAGCGTTCAATTCGGCGGATTATTGGCATTGTCAGACCTTAGCTTTTCAATTTCATCCGGTGAAATCCTGGGGCTCATTGGTCCCAACGGGGCCGGGAAAACGACGGTTTTCAATGTTCTGACCGGTGTCTACCAGGCATCCAAGGGCGATGTCCTGTTCGAAGGCCAAAGCCTTCTCGGCAAGCGCCCCCATCAGATCCTGGCCCTTGGGATTGCCCGGACTTTTCAGAATATACGCTTGTTTTCAAAGATGACGGCCATCGAGAACGCCATGGTGGCTGTTCATGCCCGTTCCAAGGCCGGGGTGTTCGGAGCGATTTTCCACACCCGTTTCCAAAAAAAAGAGGAAGAAATGATCAGGCAGCAGGCCTATGAGGCCCTGGAATTCATGGGAGTTGAAAAGTATGCCGACATGATCGCCGACAGCCTGCCGTACGGGCTCCAGCGCAGGCTGGAAATAGCCCGCGCCCTGGCCTCCAAGCCCAAGGTCTTGTTGCTCGATGAGCCGGCCGCGGGTATGAACCCGGCCGAGAGCCAGGAACTGATCGAGGATATTGGCCGGATTTCCAAGCT
>JALVRI010000019.1 GCA_027031325.1 Desulfobacteraceae bacterium | reverse complement strand
TATAAACTTGAAGTGATTTGAGATTGTTATGGCGGAAGTGCATGGGAATCGAACCCACCCGGGACGGTTTTAACGCCCCACACCGGATTTGAAGTCCGGGAGCCCCACCAGAGAGCTGTCCACTTCCGCATTGATCCCATCTCTTTGGAATGGGATTTGTAACGATTTTTTGCTATCTTGTTCACGGCTGGTACTAAGGCCGTTTTCAAGAAAACCTATTTTAATTCCAGCCAGCTTTTTGTCAACAGATTATTGCATTTTCAGGACCAGGGCAGTCCTGAATCGTTACGTTCCTGCCGGAAGTGAGGTCGAATTGGACCGGCGGTTGGTGTCGGCCGCTGAGAAAGGGGGGCTTGAGTGATAAATAAGGATCGACTGGCAAGACTTTTCATTGATCTTGTAAGGATAGACAGTGTCTCGAGGGAAGAAGGGCGCTTGTGCCGCCACCTGCAAGGCTTGTTGGGACCGTTTGGTTGCCGGCAGGAAGTCGATTCGGCCGGCTCAGCAACCGGTGGCGATTGTGGAAACTTGATCGTAAAGATACCGGGAGTTGATTCCCTGCCCCCCATTTTATTTTCAGCCCATATGGATACCGTTGAGCCAGGGCGCTCTGTTGAGCCTCGTTTAAGCAATGGGATATTTTCAAGCACGGGTGATACAATCCTGGGCGCTGACGACAAAAGTGCGATCGCGATTCTGCTTGAAGTCTTGTATGTTCTCAAAGAAAATGAAATACCCCATCCACCCCTGGAGCTGCTTTTTACGGTGTGTGAAGAGGTCGGCTTGCTGGGTGCCAAGAACCTTGATTATACAAAGCTTGAATCCAAAATGGGATATGCTTTGGATACCCGCAACCCGGATGCCATCGTAACCCG
The DNA here is from genome assembly GCA_027031325.1 of Desulfobacteraceae bacterium. Classification (GTDB taxonomy): domain Bacteria; phylum Desulfobacterota; class Desulfobacteria; order Desulfobacterales; family Desulfosarcinaceae; genus JALVQM01. Next base: position 1,665 of record JALVRI010000019.1, on the reverse strand, counting down.
GGCCCCGGCGGCCAACAAGCTGAATTTCATCGTCCTCGGCAGGGAAGCCCATGCCGGCAGTTCACCTGAAAAAGGGATAAACGCCATCTCCGTTGCCAGCAAGGCGGTCGCAAGGCTCCCGGTAGGGCGGTTGGACGAGATGACCACATGTAATCTCGGGCTTATCCACGGCGGCACGGCCACCAACGTGGTCCCCAACCGGGTCCTGATCGAAGGGGAGGTGCGCAGCCATGACCCGGAGCAGCTGGAAGAGGTCACCCGGAGGCTGGCCGATACTTTTACCGAGACGGTCGACGCTTACCGCGGTTTAGAGGAAGATGATTTGCCCCGCGCCGAAATAGACATCCAGCACGATTTCGACCGCTTGTTCATACCAGATGATCATCTCCTGGTGAAAAGCGCCCGCTCGGCAGCCCGAAACCTGGGACGCGATTTGCAGGTCACCCGGTCCGGCGGAGGCTCGGATGCCAATATTTTTACTGCCCATGGAATCCAGGTCGCCGTGCTCGGGACCGGAATGGAAAATGTTCACAGCGTCAGGGAAACCGTTTCTCTGGCAGACATGGTTAAAGCGTCCGAATTGGTCCTGGAGATAATCAGGCATTGGGGCAAGGGTGGTCTCTAATTTTGCCGAAAAGCACCTTTCCGGTTTGTCCACGGCAATGCGGCAAGTGGTGGGGGTTGCTTGACAAAAATATGGCCAGAGTATAGAGACCCATCATGACTTTTGGTCAGCGCACCGTCATGTTTATAGCAACCGGCGGTTTCGTTGGATACTTTCCGATAGCCCCAGGCACAATGGGATCGTTGGTGGGGCTACTTTTTTGCCTGGTCTTTGCCCTCTTGCCGCTGGTTTGGGTTTGGGTGGGGTTGTTTCTGCTGGTTGGCTTGGCGGTCTGGTCGGCCCACCTGGCCGCCGGGTATGCAGGTAAAAAAGATCCGGGCTGGATAGTAATAGATGAAATTGCCGGTATGACCATTGCCCTGGCGGGAATAAATCTATCGCTAGCCACTGCGGGGGCGGGTTTCCTGCTTTTCAGGGTTTTCGATGTTTTCAAGCCCTTTCCGGTTGGTTGGTTGGACAGGCGCCTTTCAGGGGGGTGGGGAATCGTTCTGGACGATATTGCCGCCGGTCTGATGACAAATGCCGTATTGAGGTTTGGCCTTTACCTGGTCAAGGGCTGATTGGGCCTCCAGATCCAGGTCGATGAAAGAGGCCGGCGGTGCCCGGGCCGGGAATCATGAAAATCTGGTACAAGGGGTGATTGGGCGGCTTTCCTGTTAACTAAGGCCCACCCATTGCAGCTTGAAAAAAGCAGGCTCTTAAGATTTACTCCCTAAATGAGAAGGAGATACTCTGTTGGCAAAGTCCAGACTACGGGAAAATCTGGAGGCGATTGCGGTAGCGGTAATCCTTGCCCTGTTCATTAGGGCTTTTGTGGTCCAAGCTTTCAAGATACCTTCCGGGTCGATGCTCAACACCCTCCAGATAGGTGACCATATCCTCGTAAACAAGTTTATCTATGGTATCAAGCTTCCTTTCAGCCACATTGTAGTCATCCCGATCAAACACCCCCGGCGCGAGGACATCATTGTTTTCGAATTTCCCGAAGATCCCCGCAAGGATTTCATCAAGCGGGTTATCGGTGTGCCGGGGGATGTGAT
>JALVRI010000018.1 GCA_027031325.1 Desulfobacteraceae bacterium | reverse complement strand
TTCGGCCGTATCAACGGTATCGGCGCGGGTCCCGTCGACCACATAGATGCACCCGGAGCTGCCCCTCAGGTATGAAAGCCGCACGGACTGAAACTCGTCTTCGCCATTGAGATCCCAGATGATCAGGTCGATCCGGCGCCCTTCAAGCTCCAATGACTTCTTGTCTATTTTCACCCCCACGGTGGTCTGATAGCGATCTGAAAAAACACTTTCCACAAAACGCCTTACCAGACTGGTCTTGCCCACGGCAAAAGCACCCAGCATGCAGATTTTTTTCTTGACCATGATCAGCCCCTTCCAGGCCGGCACGGCCTGCTTGCGGTTTTCTCCCTATTTGACATCGAAGGTCACGCTGCGCCACAGGCCCCGGTTTTCGAAACCCGACACCCTGGTTGCGCCCAGACCCAGGGGCCTGAAAAGCCCGGCTCCAAGGCCCTTGCCCACCAGCAGGGCGATTACCTTTTCGGCCCGCAGGCGGCTCAGGGCCAGGTTCAGCTTGTCGCTGCCGCTGGCATCGGTATGGCCCATCACCACTATTTGGATAGGAGGCCGATCCGGAAAATCGAAACCCTCCAGGGTGCGGACAATGGAAACCACATCCTCCAGGTTCGACTCCTGGCCCGGGTCCAGCTCTACTGTCCCCTTGCCAAAATAGAGCGCCTTGCTTTGCAACCTGCCGACCGCCTCCTGGAATCGGACCAGGTCCTGGTCCACCAGCGCATCATCCCGGTACCCCGACAGGCCGGGCAGGGCCGCTGCCAGCATCCGGGCGCGGACAATCCAGGCGTGGGAAGCAAAGCCCCGGGCCTGCAAGATCCCTTTTTTCAATTCAAGGTGCACACCGGGTGGCGGTTTCAAAACTTTCCGGGCCCGGCTGAGGATCAAAGAAGGGTCCATTGCCCAACAGGCTTGCCAACGCCACTGAACCGGCAACCCGGCTGCCGCGCTGGCGGCCTTTATCGATTCCGGATCAGGAGCCAGGGGATCGCGCAGACCCTCGACAAGGTAGCGGCCGTTCCGGTGTACCGCCCGGGTAATGGTTATGCCCGGCTGGTCCCGCAACCTGTCCAGCAATTGCTGCCAGGCCTGATTCTGACGATACCAGTTAAAACCCGGAACCAGTACCGCAACCGCCAGGACAACAACGGCCATGGCCGCCGGCACCCAGACGGGTTTGCGGTCCGCTTCCGGATTTACCTGGAACCGGAGAAGTTCTTTCAATTCAGAGGCCAGAGCCTCGAAAGGCGCCGTGTCGCCATCGAAAGCAGCCAGGGCCTCTCCCCAAAGGGTTTCAATCCGGTCCAGGCAGTCCTGGATATCATAACGCAAATCCATGGGAGGCGTGCCCTGGATAACCGTCGCCAGGATGGTGTGGCGGCCCTGCTCGAGCCAGATGCTGCGCTGGTTGCCCAGCCTGAGGGTATCGACCATCTCCGAGCCGCCGCCGAGGGTGTCTTTCACGAAATCCTGAATGGCGGTGAACATCCCCGAAACCAGGTCCGGGTCCTTCCCCGAAACTCCCCCGGCCGCAACATGCTGCAACATCAACCCGGAGGCGGCATGAATCAGGAAAACCTGTTCCACCCTGTAAAGCAGGGTATGGGCCAGGACCACCTCACTGAAGGGCCGTCCGCTTTTCCAGGACTCCAGGCGCCACCTGAGCCCCCTGACGGTCATGCAATTGTTGACCAACTGGTTCAGGGACTGGAGCATACCCATTATCGTGGCTGAAATGGATTTCCTGATGGCCGGTCCCATCACCGGGAAAATTATATCGACAAGCGCGCGTGGGTTTTTGCGTACCGAGGCGTACAGGGTCTTTTCGATCAGCGGGCGCAGGGCAATGGCTATCCGGTCGTCCCGGGCGCCCTGGCGACGCAGGGCGGCCGCCAGCACCTGTCCGACCTCGGCGGCGCGGACCTCCGGATCGTCCAGGCGGCGGCTGATTTCCAGCAGCTTGTCCATCTCCGGCTTCAGCAGCAGTTGGCGTAAAAGCCGGAGATCATCCTGGTTGTCTTCCGGCCTGGGGGGCATGCGTCCAGTCATGCTCATTCACCAGTGGCAAGCAGTGATTTGAGGGTTTCGTCACCGGCCAGCCTGAGGGACAACTCGGAAAAGTATTCCGCCAGGTCAGACCGTTCCACCTTGTCACGCCTCAATTCGGTGGCAATGCTATCAAGGCGCAAGGAGGCGGCTTCATCCTGCTGGTTGATCTGGTCCAGCAAAGTACGCGATTGCTCCAGGATCTGCTGGCGCAGGTCTTTGGTCTTGCGTGCCAGGTTGTCATCGGTCCTGGAGATCATTTTTTCCAGCCCGGAGGCAATCTCTTTCAATTCCCGAGACAATTTCTGAAGGCCGTCTGCCCGGGTTTGGGCCTCGTTGCCCAGCCTTTCGTTCAGAGCCTCGATCTCAGCTTTGACGTAAGCCTCCAGTGAGCTGAGACGCTGAGACAACTCCTGGCGCAGCCCGGCTGCCTCCTGGGTCACTTTTTCATCCAGCTTGGCAAACCGCTTTTCAAACTCCCTTATCTGTTGTCCGAAAAG
>JALVRI010000017.1 GCA_027031325.1 Desulfobacteraceae bacterium | reverse complement strand
TCAATTCCTTGTTGTAACACAGGCGACAGCACGACAGGCAGCGTCCTGACTCGTAAAGCGCATCTTTTTCAGATATGACCAGGTCGACTTCCACCATGGAGTCCAGTCTTTGTTCCACCGGCAGTTCAGGCATCGGGGTTCGTTTTGATTTGCCCACACCGGGAACGTCGTCGAACAGGGATTCGGGTATGTGCCTTTTGCGCAGGGACTTGGGTGAACCATGGACCGGTTCTCCGCTGAGGTACTGGTGGATGGAGCGCGCTGCCCGGCGTCCGCCTCCAATGGCTTCGACAACCAGGGAGGCACCGGTGGCGGCATCCCCGGCTGTAAAAATATAGGGGATACTCGATTGAAGGGTTTCCGGATCGTTGTCGATGGTATTCCAGCGGGTGATGGCAAGCTTTTCCAGCTCGGGATCCTTTTCAACGAAAAATACATCTGGCCGCTGGCCGATGGCTGTTATTACGGTTTCAACTTCCAACAAGGTTTCAGAACCTTCTATGGGCACCGGCCTCCGGCGGCCACTGGCATCCGGTTCTCCAAGTTCCATCTTGAGATATTCCAGGTGGGTCACTCTGCCGTTTTTGTCACCGATTACCCTGACAGGGGCCGCCAGGAAGATAAATTTTATGCCTTCGTGCTCGGCAGCCTCGATTTCAACCTCGTTTGCCGGCATCTCCTTGCGGGTTCGCCGGTAGACCAGGTAAACTTCTTTAACACCAAGACGCACCAGGGTGCGGACACAATCTATGGCAGAGTTGCCGCCGCCGATTACAGCCGCCCGCGGGCCAACGTTGACCTTTTCGCCGGCGGCGACCTTTGACAGGAACTTGATACCCTGCCAGCAGCCATCCAGATTTTCACCTTCCACCCGCAACTGGTAATCGCTCCAGGCGCCTATCCCGAGGAAGATGGCGTCGAATCCTTCTTGGCGCAGGGAAGCTATGGTAAAATCCCGGCCCAGCTTCTGGTTACAACGGGCCTCGATACCAAGGTTGAGGATTCCCTGGATCTCCCAGTCCAGAACTTTGGCCGGCAGGCGGTATTCGGGGATACCGTAACGGGTTATACCACCCAGCTCGGGCATGGCTTCGAAAATTGTCACCTGGTGTCCCAGGCGTCTTAGGAAGTAGGCGCAGCTCAGACCGGCAGGTCCTCCGCCGACAACCGCCACCTTCTTGCCGGTTTCCGGTGCGCAGGCGATCGGCAACCGTTTGCCGGAATTCATCTCGTAATCGGCCACGAAGCGTTTCAGTTGGTTGATGGAGACCGGTTCATCGACGACACCTCGGCGGCAGTAGTCTTCACAGGGATGGGGGCAGACCCGGCCGCAGGTAAGGAGCAGGGGGTTGCGTTCCCTGATGGTGTGGACGGCTCCCTCGTAATCACCGTCCCTTATCTGCTGGATATATTTAGGTATGTCTATTTCGGCCGGACAGGTCTGACGGCAGGGTGCCAGGGGGTCGTCTTCCTCGTTGAAGTGTAGCAGGCGCTGGCTCATTGTCCTGACGGTAATGATATTCTTGGGGCAGGCCTTTTCGCAGGCTCCACAACCAACGCAGCGTACTTCGTCGACCACCGGGTAACCTTCGGGATCCATCTTTATGGCGTCGAAACGGCAGGAGCGGATACAGTCTCCAAGTCCCAGGCAACCCACGTTGCAGACCCGTTGTCCACCCCACAAAAAGGCCAGGGCCGCACAGGTAAGGGCCCCGTTGTAAACGTATTTATCGTCAGCCCGCCGGCCGCCCAAGCATTCGTTCAGTGATCTGAGAGGTTCGGCGGCGCCGGGATCGATCCCCATTACCTCGGCCACCTTGATGGCCGATTCCATCCCCGCCACCATGCAGATCGATGGTGGCGCCTTTCCGGCCACCACGGCTGCGGCCGCCGCGCTGCAACCGGCATAGCCGCAACCGCCACAATTTGCGCCGGCAAGGTAACCTTCCACTTCGGCGATTCGCGGATCCTCGTAAACATAGAATATCTTGGAAGCGATGCTGAGCACCAGCCCGCAAATACCCCCTATTCCGAGCATGACCAATGTCGCTTCTAACACGGCAGTCCTCTTTATGGGTGATTTTCCAAACCAAAAACGTCGGGTAAAATGTTTAATTTCGCTGTTGCCGCCGAATCCATATCCACCGGGTCTGGCTTTAAGCAGGTTACGGCTGTCTGGCCCTTGCCTGCAGGCCTCCATCCTTCCCGGTTGACTTGCTGTCCGGCAGTTTTTTACACCATGCCCTTGAAAGCAAAGAACACCAAAGAAAGAATGCCGGCTGTGATCAGGCCGATGGAAGTATCCTGCAGGGGCCGGGGCACCCTGGCCAGCAGGATTCTTTCCCTTACTCCGGCAAAGAGAATCAGGGCCAGGCCGAAACCGGCGGCATAGGCAAACGAGGCCACCAGAGCCTGGATGAAATTGTATTCTTCCTTGATATTGATCAGACAAACACCCATGACGGCACAGTTGGTGGTGATCAGGGGCAGAAAGATACCAAGTCCGGCATACAAGGCGGGGATACTCTTTTTGAGAAACATCTCCACGAACTGCACCAGGGAGGCGATGACCAGGATGAAAGCAATTGTGCGCAGGTATTCCAGGCCCCAACGCTTGAGGATGAAGGTATCCACTATCCAGGTGATGACCCCGGCCAGCACCAGAACGAAGACAACCGCCATTGCCATGCCTACGGCCGTCTCCATCTTCTTGGACGTACCCAGGAAGGGACAGTTGCCAAGGTACTGGGCCAGGAGGATATTGTTGATCAGGATGCAACTGATTGCCAGGACGATAAGATCGGTCATGACTTATGTCTCCTATTTACTACCTACAAGGTTCATCAGGCAAAGCATAAGGCCCAGGCAGATGAAGGCGCCCGGGGCTTGAACCATGAAGCTGAAAGGCTGAAACGAGGCTCCCAGGATGTTATGGAAAGCCAGGTCACCCCAGATCGTCAGGCTTCCGCTTCCCAAGATTTCCCTGACGGTGCCCAGGGCCGACAGGGAAAGGGTAAATCCTATTCCGATACCCAGTCCGTCCGCCGTGGAAGCCACGATACCGTTTTTAGATGCGAAAGCTTCGGCTCGGCCCAAAACAATGCAGTTTACCACGATCAGGGGAATGAAAATGCCGAGCTTCATGAAAAGCTTGTAGGCATAAGCTTGCATCAACAGCTCTACTACGGTTACGAAAGTGGCGATGATGATGATGAAGCAGGCAATCCTTACTTTTGAAGGAATCAGCTTGCGTAAGGCGGATACCAGGATATTGGAAAATACCAGCACGAAGGTGGTTGCCACGCCCATACCGATACCATTTTCAACGGTCTTGGTGACCGCCAGGGTAGGGCATAGTCCAAGGACCAGGCGGAAAGGAGGAATTTCCTCCCATAACCCCTTGGTAAACTCATGTGCAATCGATTTGGCCATGGATCGCTCCCTTGGAAGATTTTATTTGAAAGCTTGCGCTTTTTCTTTGATCTGGTCTTTGAGCCTTTCATAAACCTTGATGGCCGCGGTGACTCCGGCACAGACCCCCCGGGAAGTGACGGTGGCTCCGCTGAGGGCGTCAATCTGGCCGCCGTCGGCGGTAACCTTGAACTGGCCTTTAAAAGGCAACCCGGAAAACTGGGCCACGAAATCGGGATCGGTTTTGGCCCTGGCCCCGACACCGGGTGTTTCACTGTGGGTGGTGACCCCGACGCCCAGGATCTTGTCGTTGGTCAGGTCTACGCCGATCATCAGTCCCACCGGTCCGCCGAAACCGCCTCCTGAGCTTTCAAAGGCCACATACTTGGCTTGGCCATCGACAACGCCAACGTAAAAGCTACGTTCGATGTCTCCGTCTTTGATCTTGAAGCGGTCTTCGATGGGATTGTTACTGATACCTTTCAGGATTGACATGATTGCCGGGCCCTTGACGAATTTGAGCTGCTGGTATTCGATCTGCTGGGCCGTGTTTTGGCGCAGGAATGCCAGGGACCCGCCCGACACACAGCTCAGGATCGTCAGCACGACCACCATTTTGACCATTTCGTTCATCTTAGTTCACCCTTTGCGGTCTGATTTTGTCGATCAAGGGGTTGATCAGGTTTATAACCAGGACGGCGAAGATGACACCGTCCGGGTAAGCGCCGATGTTGCGGATCAGGATGGTCATGATACCGCCGGTGGCGCCGTAGATTAACATGGGAACGAAATTGACCGGTGAAGAAGAGTCTTCCGGGGCAAGGAAAAAAGCCCCGAAAAGGGTATAACCGGCCAGAATGTGAAAGCCCGGGCCGGCGAATTTAGCCGGGGCGGCAACATAAAAAATCAGTGATGAGACAAGTACCCCCGCAAGGAAAGAAACCGGGATTTCCCAGCGCACGATCCCCCTGGCTATCAGCCAGATACCACCTGTCACCAGCGCCAGGCCGCAGGTGGTGCCGATTCCACCGACCTGCTTTCCCAGGAAAAGATCGAGCAGTGGAATTTGGGCCACGGCCTGCGGGCCGAAAGCCTTGAGGGCTACCAGGGGATGGTAAGGCGTGAAATTGAAGCTGTAGTTTGCCAGCATGCTGTCGAAATCGAGGAAAGTCTTCCAAGACAGGAAAATGATGGCCCAGGAAAGAGCGGCCGGGTTGAAAGGATTACCACCGATGCCGCCGAAAACCTGCTGGCCGATCAGGATGGCGATCAAGGTCCCGCTCAGCACAAGCCACCAGGGGGCCGTGGCCGGCAAAAGAAGACCGAAGATCAGGCCCACCAGGGCGGCGTTGCCGTCGCCGACGTTCACCTGGCGTCCGCTGAGCTTGGTGATAAGCCCCTCCCATAAAATGGCCGAGGAGACGGCCAGGCAGATTACTCCCAGGGCCGGGACCCCGAAGTAGGTCAATCCGGCCGCCACGGCCGGTGCCAGCGCCAGCAGCCAGTTGTAATTGCGGTAGTGGACGGCTGTGCCGTTATGCCAGAAAGGGGCATGGGATACGATGAATTGTTTGGAGCTAAGCATTGTCCTCCTCCGCCGGCAGGCTACGTTCAAGCTCGAATTTAGCCAACTTGATGTATTGCAGAATCGGAATCCGTGACGGGCAAACGAAACTACACAAGCCGCACTCAACGCAACCGTAAAGATCGTACATGTTGGCCGCTTCCTGGTATTGTCCGGCCTCCAGGAAACGCACCAGCATGTTGATCTGGATATCGGCCGGGCAATTGCGGACGCAGTCCCCGCAGTTGATACACGGGTAATCACTGCTTCTAACTATTTGGGACTTGTCCTGGATCATCAAGGCATCTGTTTCGGCCGTGACCGGCTGGGCCAGGCTGTAGATCGCCGTGCCGGCCATGGGACCGCCCATGATAATCCTGTCGCCGGCGCCGGCCTCGATGCCGAAATGCTGCAGGACATCACCTATTGGTGTGCCCATGCGGGCCTTTACAAGCTTTTTACGGCCCTGTTTGTCGATGACGGTGATCAGCTTTTTCAGCGGCAGGCGGCCGGTGGACAGGGCCGTGGCCAGGGAAGCAGCCGCCTCGGCCTTTATGAAGCAAACGCCCAGTTGGGAAATCGTTTTATCCTGGGCGGGAAAGCGTTTCAGGACCTTGTGCATTATCATCAGCGGCTGGGCCGAGGGGTATGCGAGGGGTACCGCAACGGCGCGGGCCGGAAAGTGGGAATCCACGTTTTGAAGGTTGTCTCCCGGGGCGACCACCAGGACAGTTTCGGGTCCGAAAACCTCCCTGATCAGTTCGATACCGCGGGCAACGGTGTTAAGCTGGCCCTTGAGCACGGTGAGGTTGGTTTCCACCAGCAGGTCCGGATCCGCCCCCAGTACCACCACGGTGTCGATGGCGGTGTCAGGGTCGACCAGGCGGCTGACGTCCGGGGCACCGGGTGCGGCCCCCATGAAACTGACAAGCGCCCGGGCGCGATCTTTTTCGAGCGCCCCGGCGAAATCTTCGCTCCAGCTGTCTTCTTGCTGACACTGCACGGTCAGTGACAGAAACTTCTGCCCATAGTTGCCCAGATAAACGGAAGTATCGATAACCGTTCCGGTCACCGTGCTGTAAATGCCTGGGGATCCGCCGTCCCGCGCCTTCAACAGCTGGCCGGTTTCGACCTGAGTGCCGACCTGGTAATCGAAACCCGAAGGGCCGCGATCTTCAGGGTCGGGTACCAGAAAGACGGCTTGTGACGGAATCGGCAAAGAAGCAGGGGCAGCGGCGGCCTTGCTGAGCAGTTCATACTTGAAATTGGCTGTGGCGTAGCCGAAAAACGGTTTTTTAATCATACGTCTACCTTTTCTTTACCGTTCTTGGTGATCGGTTGAGCCCTGAGAAATCCACACGGCCCAATCGCAAGATCACATTACGTGGCACTTGGAACAGTTGTCGGATCCGGAAGGCGGCCCCTTGCCGAACTGTTCGTGGCAACCCGTGCATTGCCCGTGGAATGCGTCTGATTTGTTGGGAAGCTCGGTCCCTTCGATTTCGTCGGCATCGTGGCAATCGAGACATGCCTTGGGGGTGACGCCGTCTTTGACCTTTTGGGGATGACACTGGCTGCATGCCATGAGCGCCTGATCGTCGTCCGGGGGATGATGGTGGCAATCCAAACAGCTAAGACCAAAGCCCGTGTCACTGGAGTGCAGTTCATGGTTGAAAAGTACCTTGCCCGCATTTGTCCAGTATACCAAGCGGATGGGCTTTTCAGGCTGGGTTACGGGGAAGGCGGCGTAACATACGATGGCGACCAACAGCAGGTGGACCGCTACTGCATAGGCTACGGTCCGATGCTTCTTTGAAGTCATCTTCTCCTGTTCCTTTTAGGTTGGCGGACTTGTCTAGCTCAACGGTCTGGAAAGAGTTAACGAAACCAGACAGTACGACTATCACAAGCTTTCCGGGCATGCAAGTTTTTTTGCTTGAATTGAGATGAACCTGCAAGTACAAAACCTTCAGCCGTATCTTTCTGTTGCTGAGTCTGTAAAAAAGCGCCGAAATTTACAATACTCTCAATACTTGTTTCATCAAGGAGCCGGCTTTGGCTGACAATAGCTTCAAGGTGATTGAAAATTTCAGTTCAGACCGCAACTGTTTTGCCTGTGGGCCGGACAATCCATACGGTCTCAGAATGGAGTTCAAATCAGACGGCAGACAGGTTGTAAGCTGCCTGAAGGTGCCCGGTTATCTTTGCGGCTGGAACCATGTGGTCCACGGAGGGATAGTTGCCACCATATGTGACGAAATCATGAGCTGGACGGCGATTCACCTTCTGCGCAGAATTATTCTTACCCGCTCCATGGAGATAAATTTCAGGCGACCGTTGCCTGTCGACAAGACGGTCAAGGCTGTGGGCCGGGTCAAGGAACAGGAAAGTCCCCGCAGTGCAGTGATTTCCGCCAGGTTGTATGATCAGCAGGAGCAGCTTTGCGCCGAGGCCGCGGGGCGCTTTGCCCTTTTTACCCCGGAGGCCATGCGCCGCATGAAAATCCTGGATGAAAACATTATCCGTGATTTCGAACGTCATTTCGATCAATAGCTTTGCAAAAAGTCCATATTGGCCGATTGTGACTCAGGCACAATACCAATACCTTACCCCCATGGGCCTCGTGACACCCCTGCTGCCCGATTCTTTGCCAGGCCGCTATTTGTCAAGGTGATTTTTCTTTTCAGCAGCTTTGGGCAGAAATGTTTTAACTTCGGATAACAGGAAAACGATGTGTCCCGACTGCCGCCTGGTAGACAAGCCCGGCCTGGTAGCTGGAGCGCACCAAGGGACCGCAGGCGGCAGTCGGGACACATCGTTTTCCTGTTATCC
>JALVRI010000016.1 GCA_027031325.1 Desulfobacteraceae bacterium | reverse complement strand
CGTCGCAGGGAAAGGCTGTTCGTCCACCAGGTCATCGCCCAGGACGAAGCGGCCCGCAACCGCCTTCCCGACAGCGACAAGGAAGCGGCCCGCCAGCTCCAGCAGCGCTGGAAAGAAGCCATCGAGGCCTTGCGGCGCTCCCACCTGCGCAAGCTGGGCAATCCCCTCTACGTCCTGCCGTGGTACATGGTCATCGGCGAAAGCGGCTCGGGAAAGACCACGGCCATCAAGAGTGCCGACCTGTCCTCGCCATTCGGCCAGATGGACCGCACCGCAGGGATCTCGGGCACCCGCAATTGTGACTGGTGGTTCTTCGACAAGGCGATCCTGATCGACACTGCCGGTCGCTATGCTCTTCCGGTGGACGAAGGCCGGGACAAGGACGAGTGGCAGAAGTTTCTTTCCCTGCTGGCCAAGTTCCGCAAAAAAGAACCCCTCAACGGCCTGGTGGTAACCATTGCCGCCGACAAGCTGGCCCGCCAGGATTCCGAATCACTGGCCAAGGACGGAATTGAGATCCGCCGCCGCCTCGACGAACTGATGCGCGTGCTGGGTGCCAAGTGCCCGATCTATGTCCTGGTAACCAAGTGCGACCTTGTCCCCGGGGCAGCCGAGTTCTGCGACAGCTTGCCGGAAGAAGCCCTCAAGCAGGCCATGGGCGGCCTCAACCACGATCTGGAACCCGATCCCTCCAAGGTTGTAAAAGAGGTCTTCACATCGGTGGGCCGGCGGCTCCACGATCTGCTCCTGCTTGTCTGCCAGGGCAAAGATCCCCGGCGGATCGATTCCACCCTCCTGGTGTTTCCCCAGGCCCTGGCATCCCTCGAAACCAAGCTGGCCGCTTTCGTGGAAAGCATCTTCCAGCAATCGCCCTACCAGGAAACCCCCATGCTGCGGGGAATCTTCTTTTCCAGCGGCAAGCAGGAAGGAACCCCTTTTTCCGACCTGCTGGGAGAGTTGGGCCTGGTTCAAAAACAACAGGCTCTCCCGGGCACCGAGCGCGGCCTGTTTTTGCACGATTTTTTCGCCGAGATCCTACCTGCCGACCGCTACCTCTTTCAGCCCACCCAGCAAAGCAGCCAGTGGCGCAGACTGACGCGCAACCTGGGCCTGACCGCCTGGGTGGCGGTAACCCTGGCTGTATGTGGACTGATGAGCTTCGCCTTCATCAAGAACCTGGCCATCTTGCGGGATGCTTCCCGGGCTTTTTCCAAGCCGCCGGTGCTGGAAGGCGTTTTGCTCAACGACGTGATAACCATGGAACGCTTCCGGGAAGCGGTGGCCGATATCAGCAGGCGTAATACCGGATGGTGGATTCCACGCTTCGGGCTGGACCAGTCCCTTGAAGTGGAAAAGCAGCTCAAGGCCAAGTACGGCAATCTGTTCCGCAAGGGTTTTTTGGCCGGCTTCGATCGCCGCCTGGCCAAACGGCTGGCCGGATTTTCGGCCAAGACGCCCGCCAGAACGATGGGACTTCACATCATTCACCTGGCCCGGCGGATAAACCTCCTCAAAGCCAAGATGGAGGGAGGAGACCTTGAACAGCTCCGCGGCATGCCCCAGCCGGGATTCGAGGCCGAGCTGGTCTCGTCAGAGGTGATCCCCGAAGTACGGGCCAAGCTGGCCGACCTATATCTTTATGCCCTGGCCTGGCAACCTGTCAGCCAGGAGATCAACGACGAGCTGACCGGCCTGCAAACCTGGCTGAAGCACCTGGTAACCCTTGAAGGGTTCAACCTGCGCTGGCTGGTGGCCTGGGCCAAGGCCTCCGGCCAGGCCGAACCTGTAACGGCCGCCGATTTCTGGCAGACCGAAAGCGCCGCCAAAGCAGCCAAAGTGGATCCGGCCTTTACGGTGGTGGGAAAGCAAAAAATAGAAAGTGCCCTGGCCGAAATCGAAGCCGCTCTGCCGGATCCACTGGTCATGGCCCAGCCCAAGCTGGAGTTCGGCAACTGGTACCGCAAGGCCTACCTCGAGGCCTGGCAGGATTTTGCCCGCAAGTTCGTAACGGCCTGGAAGAATATCGACCAGCGCCAGCATTGGCAGGCAGCATTTGCCCGCCTGGGAAGCGACCAGGATCCTTATTTGGCCGCTGTCGCCGGGCTGGCAAGGCAGCTGGAGCCCTTCAGGCAGTGGAAGCACTTTCCGGCCTGGGCCCACCTGGTCTACGACTTCCAGAGCGTCCAGCAGGCATCGGTTACGGTCAAGACCGAAAAGAAGAAAAAACCGGGACTGCTGGGCAAAGCCACCAAGAAAGTCAAACAAAAAATTTCCAAGGCCGAAAAGGCTCTCGGCGTCAAGGCCCAGCCGTCACTCGGACTTGAAGGCCGGCTGGAGGCCGGCAGGGCTTACCTGGGCCTGACGGAATCCTTGAGGCAGCTTGCCAAGGCGGCCGAATCGAGGCAGGTGGCCTTCAAAACGACCCAGGAAATCTACCAGCAGGATCCGGCCGTAGGGGAAACCGCGTTTTTCGTCGCCTGGCGCAATTTCAAGCGCCTTAAGGCGGTCATGGCTGCAGCCCGCCGCCAGAAGGGAAAAATCTTCTTTGATCTTTTGGGCGGGAATCTCGGTTTTGCCCTGGAGTACCTGAACCGCGAAACCGCTTGCAGCCTCCAACAGGCCTGGGAAAACGAGGTCCTGGTGGAAGTCCAGGATGCCGGCGGCGGCAACCTGGCCAGCCTGCTGCTGGGGCAGGACGGTTTTGCCACCCGTTTCCTTAAATCGACGGCGGCCCCATTTGTATCCCGCAGCCTCAACAAAGGGTTCTATCCCAAGAATGTCCTGGGACGCCATGTGCCCTTCGAAAAGGGATTTTTCACCTTTCTGGCCAGGGGGGTCAAGGCGGCCCGGCCGGTCCAGGGAAGCTTCAGGGTAACCATCCGGACTTATCCCACCGACGCCAACCTGGAGGCCAAGGTACAACCCCATGCCACGGTCCTCCAGGTCCAGTGCGCCAGTGGCGGCCTGCGCCTTGAAAACCTGAATTACCCTGTCAGCAAGACATTCAAGTGGTCGCCCCAAAACTGCGGCGACGTTACTTTCCAGATCATGGTGGGCAACCTTGTGTTGACCAGGCAGTATCCGGGTGCCATGGGCTTTGCCCGCTTCCTGAAGGATTTCAAGTCGGGACAGAAGATTTTCAGGCCGGCCGACTTTCCAGAACAGGCGGCCGCCCTGAAAAGGATGGGAATAACCAGCATCAAGGCCCGTTACAAGTTCCAGGGTCACAAACCGGTCATCCGCCTCCTGGCCCGCAGCATGGGCCGGGTCCCGCTGAAAATCACCAGGTGCTGGCAATAACGACGATGCCCCGGCTGAAATCCCGCTTACTTGAAAAGCGGGAATGCCGGGCTTGCATGGATCTTTGAAACGGAAAGGAAAATGGGAGCGACTGGCAACTGGCGCTGGGGCGCCGTGGGCAAGCTTCCGGCAGCCGGAGATTTCATCAAAAAGGACCAGGGGGTTGCAATGCTGGAGGCTTTCGGTCAATGGATGGCCGCCGGCTTCGAACAGGTTGCGGCCCGGCGGGCAAGGCAAACGTCCGGCGTCAACCAGCTCCGGTCCTGGCGGTTCTGGGCCGCGGCAGACGGCAAGCATGAGCTTGTCTGCGGCCTGGGACGCGACAGCCACGACAGTTTGGGACGCCCCTACCCCCTGCTGCTGCTGGGGCAAGGCTGCCTTGACAGCTGGTGGAAGCAGTGGCACCTGCTTCCCCGGGCCCTGGAAGAAACCTGGCGTCGCCTGGAATATATCGCCGCCACGGGCCACGGGAGCCTGGCAGACTTCTGGCAGGCCCTGGCCGCCATGGAGCAACCCGGCACCTTGGAGCCGGGAGCCCGGGACGAGGCCGATTTTTGGGGGCCGGACCTCGAGCTGCGGCTCCAGAAACATCTCAGGCGGCTCGGGGCCCACGGGCGCACGGCCATCCGGATGAAAGAGGCCGAAGCAGCCGACCCGGTGGCGGCGGCCCGCAACTGGCACCGGTTGCTTTCCGAAAAGATCAGGGCCGTTCCCAGGGCGGTTTTCATGGGCGGTACCCTGGAAAGTACTTTTATGGTAATATCGTTGGGACCGCTGGCGGTGGAAGATTTCGTCGATCTTTGGACCGGACCGTCACAAGCTGAATAAGCAACCCATACTTTTTTGGGGAAAGCGCAATGGACTTTGAAAAACTCGCCAAGGAGCCGATTCCCGGTGACAATCCGGCCGGAATCGATATCCGCTATGAACCTGAATTCGAGGAGATTCAGGCCGAAATCGACAAACTTTCATCACCCACGGCAAGCGGCCAGGTGGACTGGCAGAAAGTAGTCAACCTGGGCGGAACCATCCTGGCCGAAAAGTCCAAGGATCTCAAGGTGGCCGGTTACCTGGCCGTTGGCCTGATTCATACCGCCAAGATCGAGGGATTGGCCCAGGGGCTGGTCATGCTGCGCGCAATGCTGGAACAATACTGGGACACTCTCTATCCCAAGAAGAAAAGGATGCGCGGCAGGCTCGGCGCCCTCACCTGGTGGCTGGAAAAGGCCGAAGCTGAAATCGAAAAGCTCATCTCCACCACCATCGAGGCCGAACTGAAAGAAACCCTGGAGGAAAACCTGAAGGCCATCGACGAGCTGCTGGCCGAAAAAATGCCCGATCCTCCCCTTGTGCGCCCTTTGATCCGCCAGGTGGAATCCCTGCCGATCAAGCAGGCTGCCAAGGCGGAACCCCAGGCCCAACCGGCAACTGCCGCGGCCGAAAAGGCGGCCCCCCGGCCAAAGCCCCGGCCGTCACAGCCGAAGCCGGCCGAACCTGAAACCATCGCCACCGAAAAAGACGCCCACAAGGCGGTAAGCTCGGCCTTGCAAAAAATCCAGCAGGCCGCCGGATTCCTGTTGGAAAACAACCTGGCCGACCCGGCGGCCTTTGCCCTGCGCCGGATAGCCTGCTGGAGCAGAGTGGTGGAGCTCCCGCCGGCTGTCGAGGGACGGACCCAGATCCCCCCGCCGCCGCCCCAGGTACGCCAGGACCTGGAGCAACTCCAGGAAGACGGCAAGTGGGAAGCCCTGGTCATTGGAGCCGAAAAGCGGCTTTCCCAGTTCATCTTCTGGTTCGACCTGAACCGCCTGGCCACAGAAGCTTTGGCAGCCCTTGGCGACCGCTGCCAGGATGCCGCCGAGACCATCTGCCAGCAGACCGCCTTCCTGGTATACAGGCTTGATGGTATCCAGAACCTGGCCTTTGCCGACGGCACGGCTTTCTGCGACGAGCAGACCAAGGCCTGGCTCCAGTCCCTAAACCTGGGCAGCGGCCAGGCTGCCGCCCAGCCGGCTCCGGCCATGGGTCAAGCCGGCCCGGAAGGCCAGGGCGAAGACCAAATCCTGGCCGAAGCACGCAAATTGAAAAAAAAGCGCAAGTTACCCCAGGCTATCGCCCTGCTCCAGGACCAGATGCGCCAAAGCTTCGGCCTTCGCAAGCAGTTTTGCTGGCGCCTGGCCATTGCCCGCCTGCTTTTGGAAGCCAAAAAGGTGGACCTGGCCCGGCCCCAGTTGGAGCATATCCTTCAAACCATCGAACGATACGGCCTTGAAAGTTGGGAACCAGCCCTGGCCCTGGAAGGATTGGTCACCGCCATGAGCGGATTCAGGGCCGCCAAGGACAAGGCTCTGCAGGAACGCTGCAACGGACTATTGGTGCGGATTGCGGCGATTGACCCTGCGGCGGCCATCCGGGCGGGCTGATCGAGATGACTATAAAAGTACCTGAAATCATTTTTAAACCTACAAAAGGGGGTCCCCATGGCAAAAGAAGGAACCGTTGCCCCGAAAGAAAGAGTCAACATTGTCTACCGGCCCGCCACCGGCGATGCCAAGGAAGAAGTCGAGCTTCCGCTCAAGCTGCTGGTGCTCGGTGATTTCACCCTCCAGGAAGACGATCGCATGGTGGAAGAAAGGGAACCGGTCAACGTCGACAAGAACAACTTCGACGAAGTTCTCAAGGCCCAAAACCTGAAGCTGGACGTCACCGTGGACGACAAGTTGTCGGACGACCCGGACGCCCAGATGAGCGTCTCGCTCAAGTTCGAGTCCCTGAAGGATTTCAACCCGGAGGCCGTAGCCCGCAACACACCGGAGTTGAACAAGCTCCTGGAGCTGCGCGAGGCCCTCAACGCCCTCAAGGGTCCCATGAGCAACCGCCCCGAGTTCCGTAAAAAAATCCAGCAGATCATCCAGGACGAAGCGTCCCGCGAGGAATTGCTCAAGGAACTGAAACTGGACGACAAGGAAGAATAACGGCTAGCTGTGGGCCGCAACGAGTTAACTTAACGGCTTCTAAAAAGGAGGTTTACAATGGCTGAAGAACGCCAAGAGCAGCAGCAGGCCGCAGAGCAGACCAGCGAAGCGCCGTCGTTGCTGGATGATATCGTTACCGCCACCCGTCTTAAGCCGGCCGACGAAGGCTACGCCATAGCCAAGAGGGGTGTCCAGGCTCTTATCTCCAACCTTGTGGAACCGGGACGCAAGGTGGACAAGATCTCCAACGCCCTGGTGGACGAGATGATTGCCGAGATCGACCGCAAGCTGAGCGCCCAGTTGGACGAAATCCTGCATCATCCGGATTTTCAAAAACT
Source organism: Desulfobacteraceae bacterium (assembly GCA_027031325.1). Taxonomy (GTDB): domain Bacteria; phylum Desulfobacterota; class Desulfobacteria; order Desulfobacterales; family Desulfosarcinaceae; genus JALVQM01. The sequence goes on along the minus strand of JALVRI010000016.1, from coordinate 1,199 downwards.
GGAGTCCGCCTGGCGCTCGTTGAAATTCCTGGTCGACCGAACCGATTTCAGGGAAAACATCAAGATAGAAATTCTCAATGTCAGCAAGCAGGACCTGCTGGAAGACTTTGAAGACGCTCCTGAAATTCCCCAGTCCGGCCTATACAAGATCGCCTACACGGCTGAATACGGACAGTTCGGCGGCCAGCCCTACGGCAACATCATCGCCAACTACGAATTCGGTCCCGGGCCCCAGGACATCAAGCTGCTCCAGAGCGTGGCCGCCGTGGCCGCCATGGCCCATGCGCCTTTCATTGCGGCCGCCGGACCCCAGTTTTTCGGGGTGGAAAACTTCAACGAGCTTCCCAATCTCAAGGATCTGCATTCCATATTCGAAGGCCCCCAGTACGCCAAGTGGCAGTCATTCCGGGAGTCCGAAGATGCCCGTTACGTGGGCCTGACCCTGCCGCGCTTTTTGCTCCGCCTGCCCTACGGCCCTGACACCCAGCCGGTAAAGGCTTTCAATTACAAGGAGGACGTCTCCGACTCCCATGAACGTTACCTTTGGGGCAACGCCGCCTTTGCCTTCGCCACCCGCCTGACAGACAGCTTTGCCAAGTACCGCTGGTGTACCAACATCATTGGGCCCATGGGCGGCGGAACAGTGGAAGACCTGCCCCTGCACCAGTTCGAAGCCATGGGAGCCATTCAAACCAAGATCCCGACCGAGGTCCTTATCTCGGAAAGACGGGAGTATGAGCTTGCAGAAGAGGGATTCATCGCCCTTACCATGCGTAAGGGAAGCGACAACGCCTGCTTCTTCTCGGCCAACTCGGTCCAGAAGCCCAAATTTTTCGGCAACAGCAAGGAGGCCAAGGAGGCCGAGCTGAACTACAAGCTCGGGACCCAGTTGCCCTATATGTACGTGGCAAATCGTCTGGCCCACTACCTGAAAGTCATTCAGCGGGAAAACATCGGCTCCTGGAAAGAACGGGGAGACCTTGAAAGGGAGCTCAACACCTGGATCAGGCAGTACGTGGCCGACCAGGACAATCCCCCGGCTTCGGTGCGCAGCCGCAAGCCTTTGCGCAAGGCCCAGATAACCGTCGAAAACGTGGAAGGCGAACCGGGCTGGTACCGGGTAGGGATGAAAGTCCGGCCCCACTTCAAGTACATGGGCGCCTTTTTCACCCTCTCCCTGGTGGGCAAGCTGGACAAGG
>JALVRI010000015.1 GCA_027031325.1 Desulfobacteraceae bacterium | reverse complement strand
CTTAGCTGACAAGACGAGAGAAAGAACTAAGGATGGCTGACGAAAAAGATCTGCGACTGTTTGTCGACCGCCGCCAAACAGACAGTATCAAATGGTCCAAGTACGCCGGTACTGATATTATCCCCCTCTGGATAGCCGACATGGATTTCCCCTCCCCCAAAGCAGTGGTAGATGCCATTTGCAGACGCGCCCGGCACGGTGTTTTTGGCTACGGTACCCCACCCCAATCCCTGTTCCATGTTTTCGCCAAACGAATGGAGAAACTTTACAACTGGACTATAGAACCGGAATGGATAATCTGGTTGCCGGGTCTTGTAAGCGGCATTAACCTGGCATGCCGGGCCGTTGGCAATCCCGGTGACACGGTACTGACCACGATCCCGGTCTATCCCCCGTTCTTGTCAGCCCCGGGATACTCCCAACGTAAATTGAAAACGGTGAAAATGCATATTGATTCAGGCCGATGGAGAATCGATTTCGATCGATTGGAAAAGGCCGTAACCAGCGACACCAAGCTGTTTTTGCTGTGCTCTCCCCACAATCCCACCGGCAGGGTGTTTACCTACGATGAGCTTTCAACCCTGGCCCGGATCTGCTTGGAGCACGATCTTGTCATCTGTTCGGATGAAATTCACTGCGACCTGATCCTCAAGCCGGGCTGCAGGCATATTCCCACCGCCTGCCTGGGCCGGGACATCGCCCGGCGCACCATAACCCTGATGGCTCCCAGCAAAACCTTCAACATTCCAGGCCTGGGTTGCTCCATGGCCATAATCCCGGATCCTGAAATCCGCAAAAAGTTCAAGGCGGCCAAGGCGGGCATTGTGCCGGATGTGAACATCATGGGCTTTGTGGCCGCAGAAGCCGCTTTAAGGGACGATTCTCCCTGGCTGGCGAAAATTCTTGATTACCTCCGGTCTAATATGGAACTCGTACTCAGTAGAATCAACGCTGCAAAGGTTGTGTCCATGCTACCGGTGGAGGGCACCTACCTGGCCTGGATCGACGTCAGGTCCACCGGCCTTGAAGACCCGGCGGCGTTTTTCGAAAAGGCAGGCGTTGCCCTCTCAGACGGCGGCAACTTTGGAACTCCAGGATTCGTGCGCCTTAACTTCGGCTGCCATCGCGATCTGTTGCAAAAAGCATTGGAACGGATCGAGCGCGCGTTAAAGAGGCTGGAACTCGGCCAGGTCCCGGCAGGATGCCGGTGTCAAGCTGTTGACAACCGTTTTTAAATGGTTGAAAAATAGGTGCAAAGTTATATCTCTATCCTGAACCAAACCATTTCATCGAAGAGGATTACATGTATTACTTAGGGAATTTCAGGTTCGTAAGCGACCAACAGGAGATTGAAGAAGCCGAGCGACGCCATGGAGAATTTTCGCTGATTGTGGAAGCCTCTTCTCTTAAAGATTCTGTCGACAAATTCAAGCAGCGGATTGAAAGCTTCCGGCGTTCCACGGACTTTTTCAACGGTCACTGCGCCGTATTCATTTCCAACATCCTCGAATTTGAAAAGATACCCCGTGACCAGGCGGTAATGCTAAACTTCAGGTCCTACGCCGGTGATCCCTTGCTGCCCCACATTGAATGCACTGTGCCCTCCGAGCAGTCCAACGCCTGTAGTATTCATCATTGGCACGGCAACCGGCCGGCAAAGGAAGACAAGCCCGAAGAAATATTCATGGTTTTCAATTAATACTCCATATCTCCTGGAGCCGGGATTTGAAAAGGGCAAATCGTCCTACTTGACTCCCGGTCCCGGGGATACAATGAACGCCTCATCCATAAGAAAAACTGCAAGCCAGGACAAGAGCCAAATGGACGCCATCCCGGTCTATGTCGACAGCCTGAAAAGTGGCATCCTGCAATCCAAAATCGAGCAGGCACGATCGGAAATGAAGGCTTGCACTCTTTGCCCGCGCCGATGCAGGGTCAACCGGCTCGAAGGCCAAACCGGTTTTTGCAAAACAGCTGAAAGGGCGATTGTTGCCAGCTACGGCCCCCATTTCGGAGAAGAAGATCCACTCGTTGGCCGGGCCGGCTCCGGCACCATCTTTTTCACCCACTGCAACCTGTTGTGTGTGTTTTGCCAAAATTACGATATAAGTCACCTTGGTGAGGGACGGGCTGTCACGGATGAACAACTTGCCGAAATAATGCTTGAACTCCAGAAATCCGGTTGCCACAATATCAACTTCGTAACTCCTTCCCACGTAATACCTCAAATCATTGCGGCGGTCATGATCGCCGCCGAAAAAGGGCTCAACGTCCCCTTGGTATATAACAGCGGCGGTTATGATTCCGTTGAAACAATCGAGATGCTGGATGGCATCATCGATATATACATGCCGGATTTCAAATTCTGGGATCCCCGGGTTGCCGAACAAGCCTGCAACGCAGCGGACTACCCTGAAACAGCCCGAAAAGCCATCTCGGCCATGCACGCCCAGGTCGGCGACCTGGTTCTCAACCAAGATGGGATAGCAGTCCGCGGCCTGCTCGTGCGCCATCTGGTACTTCCCAATGATCTGGCCGGAACTGGACCCAT
>JALVRI010000014.1 GCA_027031325.1 Desulfobacteraceae bacterium | reverse complement strand
GCCTGCTACAGATTCGAGTAAAAAATTTGCCTAAGGCCGTGAAAGCCCGGAAGGCCCCATATATTCATATTATTGTCGATGGATACCATTAGAAACCCGGCGAACCTGTTGTGGCCCGATTTACAGCCGTCACAGAGCAACCGGGTGACCCGACAATAAAGGAGAAATCATGAGCGAAGACCTCAAGGCGATGTACCGTACCATAGTGGATGACAATTTCCCGGCCCAGATGGAGATAAGTTTTGTGTCTGAAAGCGGGCGCCAGACCCTTTACTACGAAAAGGTAGTCTGGACCGTGGACGGGGTCCGCAAGGGGCTGCGTTACGGGGAAAATCCCGGCCAGGAGGCGGCCCTCTACCGGCTGATAAATGGCAACCTGGTTCTGGGCCAGACCAAGACCATTGCTCCGGGGCGCTGGCTGGTCTCTGATATCGAGTTGCTCCAGTCCGGCAAGCACCCGGGAAAGACCAACCTCACCGATGCCGACAATGCTTTGAACATCCTGCGTTATTTTGTTGACACACCCACGGCGGTAATCGTCAAACACAACAATCCCTGTGGCGTGGCCCAGGCTGATACCCTTCAGGATGCTTACCTCAAGGCCAATATGGCCGACCGGGTGGCGGCCTTCGGTGGTTGCATAGCCCTGAACCGGCCCGTGGACAAGGCCACCGCCGAGGCGGTGGCCTCCCAGTACGCCGAGGTGGTGGTGGCCCCTGAATTCGAGGAAGGGGTGATGGATGTTTTTGGCCGCAAAAAGAACCTGCGGGTCATCAGGATAGATAACATCAAGAGATTGCAGGAATTTGTCGGCCAACGCTGCGTAGAGTTCAAGTCTCTGATCGACGGGGGTATAATCGCCCAGTGGTCGTTTGTCCCGGTCACCCGGACCAGGCAAGACCTGAAGCTTGCCCGCTGTGAGCATGAGGGCAGGCAATATGTTATCCAGCGCCGGCCGACCGATGCCGAGTATGCCGACCTGCTTTTCGGGTGGCTGGTCGAAGCGGGGGTGACTTCAAACTCGGTGCTCTACGTCAAGGACAGGGTCACTGTGGGCATCGGTACCGGGGAACAGGACCGGGTGGGGGTAGCCCAGATCGCCCGGGACAAGGCTTACCGCAAGCTGGCCGACCGGTACTGCTTCCAGCAGTACCAGGTGGCTTACAACGATCTGGACGATCCTGAAAAGAAGGCGGCAATCGACGCCCGGGTGGCGGCCGAAAACGGCGGGCTCAAGGGAGCCGCCATGGTCAGCGACGCCTTTTTCCCTTTCCGCGACGGAGTGGAAGTGGGAATCAGGGAGGGGGTCACGGCCGTGATCCAACCCGGCGGATCGGTAAACGACCACCAGGTGATCGAGGCCTGCAACCAGGCCGGGGTGACCATGGTTTTCACCGGCCAGCGCAGCTTCAAGCATTGATTCCGGATTAAAAAAGCCATCCTGTCTCCAAAATTTTCCGGCAGACCCAAAAGACCCGCGGGAGCTTTTTACCGCGGGTCTTTTGGGTCTGCTTTTCCGGGAGGTGAAGGTAACGGTTTTATCCCGGACGGTGGCATGTAATTTGTATAACCGGGTTGTTGAGGAACATTATTCTGTTTTATCCGGGCAGACGACTAGTCTTCCCGGCCGAGGAGAAAATGACCATAAAACGCAAAAGCCTTTTCAGGGTTCTGTTGCTGACCATCACCGCCATCAGTCTGGCAAGCCTGTTGGCCGTGGGTTTTCTGTGGATCAGGCAGGAGTACAGTCATTTCAGGGCTGAAAGCGACAGATCCCGCCGCCGATCGATGGAGTCCTTCCGGGAAGATATCAGGTACAATGTGGATCAGCTGGTATCCTATATCAATTACATGCACTCCTGCTACGATAAGAAACTGCGCCGCATCCTGAGAGAAAGGGTGCAGATGGCAATGGATATAACGGCCAATATCTATTTTGCCGACCAGTTCAATCTGGCGCCGGATGAAATCAAGGAGAGAATCAAGACCGCCTTGCGCAAGATCAGGTTCAACGCCGGCCGGGGCTACTTTTTCATCATCAACGGTCGCGGCATATCCCAGTTGCACAGCCTCCGGCCCCAGGACGAGGGGCATTCCGTCCTGGAACTCCAGGATATCGACGGCAAGTACCTGATCAAGGACATGATCGAACTTGCCCGCCAAAAAGGCCAAGGATACATCAACTACAAGTGGCCGCGTCCCGGGACCCGGGCGGTTGAAACCGAGAAGCTTTCCTTTGTCAGTTATTTCAAACCCCTGGACTGGATCATCGGCTGTGGTGAATACCTGGCGGATTACAGGCGCCAGATCCGGAAAGAAACATTTGACTTCATAGCCAACTTGCACGAGACGTACCGTCAGGGAAAACGGATCATGGCCTTCAAGATCCGGAATATCATGGGCGGCTACCAATTTGCCAAGTTGGTCCTGGACCCCTCGCATCCGGAAAACGTGGGTACCTACATGTCGGAAGACCAGTACGACCCGGACCTTTCCCGCTTCTACCGGCGACTGCTGGCGATGGTCAGAGATCAGGGCCGTGGCTTTCTGGAGCACAAGATC
>JALVRI010000013.1 GCA_027031325.1 Desulfobacteraceae bacterium | reverse complement strand
GAAAAAACGCGGCCGGGCCAACAGTCAACTTGTCGAGGACATGGCCCGGTCGATGGCCTCCATGGAAGATTTCCAGGAAATCATAGCCGATTGCCTCAACTGTTACAATTGCCGCCGGGCCTGCCCGGTCTGTTACTGCAAGACCTGTGTTTTCGTGACCGATGTTTTCGAGCATCCGCCGGAAATTATTTTCAGGCGGGCCGAAAAGCGCGGAGCGGTCAAGCTGCCTACCGACACCACCATGTTTCACCTCACGCGGCTGGCTCATATCAGCCATGCCTGTGTCGGTTGTGGCCACTGCAGCAGCGTTTGTCCCAGCAACATCCCGGTAGCCGATTTTTTCAAGACCGTGGCCCAAAAAACCCAGGACCTGTTCGACTATATTCCCGGCCGCAACCTGGATGAGCCGATCCCCTTGCTGGTTTTTGACGATCAGGAACAAGGCGCCTGATAGGCAAGCAAGGAAAAATTATCAATGAATCAAGCAGTATCAATGCACGTTTTTCAACAAGTGGATGAATCTGCTCCATCCGTTGCCGTCATCGGTTCCGGGCCGGCCGGATTACGGGCGGCCTTCGACCTGGCCGAAACCGGTCACCAGGTATTGATGATCGAGCGCAGCCCGGCCACCGGCGGACTGCTTCCGGTGCTGGATCACCAGTATCCCAATAACCATTGCGGTCTTTGCCGCATGCTGCCCATGGTCAAGCGCCGGGAAGGATCCCAGTTTTGCCTCAAGAAGGGGTTTTTTCATTCCAATATCAAGGTGCTGACATCTACCCGCCTGAAGGGGCTGGAAGGAAGGCCGGGACAATTCACCCTGGAGTTGGAACAAAAGGCTACCGGCGTAGATAAAACGGCCTGTAATCTTTGCCTGGAATGTGTGCGGGTTTGCCCGCAAGTGGTGGCCGATCCGGCCTGTGAGGGCCCCTTTGAGCGCAAGGCGATTTATCGTCCCAACCCCTTGCAGGTGCCGGCCACCCTTGCCATCGACTGGCAGGCCTGCGATCGCTGCGGAAAGTGCGTCGCAGCATGTCCCGCAGGCGCCATAGATCTCGATCCGGAAGCCGGAAAAATCATGACCGCAAAGGTGGACGGGGTAATCTGGGCCGCCGGGCCGGGGTTGTACGATCCTTCCGCAACAGACCTCTACGGATTCGGAGAATTGCCCAACGTGGTTACGGCCCTTGGTTTCGAACGCATGCTGAGCAAAGGCGGAGCTTTGCGGGCCGGCCCGACAAAGCCTTCCGACGGCGGTCCCATAAGCAGGATCGCCTGGATCCAGTGCGTGGGCAGCCGCAACCTGATGATCGGGGCCGAACATTGCTCCAGTGCCTGTTGCATGTTTGCCCTCAAGCAGGCCCTGCTCGCCAGGGACAAGCTGGGCCGGGAAGTTGAAACCACCATTTTCTACATGGACATGCGGGTTTTCGGACGGGATTACCAGCGTTACCTGGACATGGCCCTTGAAAAAGGGGTCCGCCTCGTACGCTGCCGCATTCACAGTCTGGAGCCTGCAGATGAAAACGGCCGCCTCCTGCTTGGATATTCAGAGCCGGGCAAGGGTAGGGCCGAAGAAAGCTTTGACCTGGCTGTTCTGTCTGCCGGGCAGGATCCGGACGCCGGCCTGCCGGAATTTCTGCAACCGGTTCCCGATGGCGTGGTGGTACTGGATTCGGCGCGTTATTTCAAGGATATATCCGAGACGGTCGTTGAAGCCAGTGCCGCGGCCGCAAAGATGGCGGCCATGATCCGGGATACCGGCAAGGTGTCCCCGGGCCGCCCGAGGACGATCGGGGAAAACATTTTTTTCCGGGATCGTTGCAAGACCCTGGTCGTCCTGGTGGAAGATTCAGGTTGGCCCGGCGATACTCTCGATCCGCAAGCCTTTGAGCGGCGGATCCTTGGCCTTGCCGGCAACCACCAGGTCATGAGGCTGGGCGCTGTTTTTGACCCAGAGCAGGTCAGGAAACTTGGCTCCAGGTGGAAAGAAGGAGCTTTCAATCGTCTGGTGATAGTTGGCGGGCACGATTACGGCGCCTGGCCGGAGATGCGGCAGCTACTGGAAGAGATAAGCATCATCCCCGAACTGGTGGAGTTTGTCGGCCTTTCGGTCCAGCGATTGCAAGCCGAACAGGATGGTATGGCCGCAGCCATGGAAATGATCACCATGGCTCTAGGCCGCTTGCGGCGACGCCAGCCATCCGAACCGGCAAGCCGGCATGCTTGTGACCAGGCCCTGGTAATCGGTGCCGGGCCGGCAGGCCTGAGCGCGGCCCGTAACCTGGCCCGCCAGGGAACCAGGGTTTTGCTGGTGGAAAAAGAAAAGATCATTGGAGGCAACCTGGCCCATATTCGGAAGCGGCGTTTGCAAAAAGAGCTGGAGCAGCTCAAGGGGCAGGTGGAAAGCATGCCTGAGATCACCATTTACGATCAGGCCCGGGTGATTGCATCCGAGGGCAGGTGCGGTGCTTTTACCAGCCGCGTAAGGCTCGCCGATGGCCGGGAAATCGTCCTGGAACACGGGGTGGTGATTATCGCCACCGGTGGCCGCCAGGCCCGGACCGA
>JALVRI010000012.1 GCA_027031325.1 Desulfobacteraceae bacterium | reverse complement strand
TAATACTTGAGGGACTTGAGCTCGATTATCTTTTCAGCCGGTACGTACCTGATGACTATGGTGCCGTAATCCGGCAGCCCGGTCATGGGGCAAACCGATGTGAATTCGGGTTGACTGATGGTGATAAGGGCAGGCCGGCGGCCCCGGTAAGCATATTCGATCGCTTCCAGGCAATCTGTCTTGACCGTCCCGGGGTCCAGCCGTTGGTAATTGACCGTGTAAGATTTATTGGTTACCATGACATTATCCTGTATTCGGCGTTGGGGTAAATGACGCCCTGAGGGCCACCTGTTAATAGTCGACCTGCCTCCGGCTGTCAAACCCCACAGATACAAAAACCCGTTTGGCAGGGCCAATGCCTCTGCCCGGATCGCCGTCCACGGCAGGACCTGGAAGGCCTCAAATTCCAAGCGGCGGCAATCGAAATCTTGGGATAGAGGCGGGCAGGTCCGGCCGAACAACCCAAAAAAGGAAGCAGCAGATGAAAAAGACCCCCACGGAAGAACTGATACTGAGGGCCAGCAAGGAAATCGTGGTAAAATTCATCGAAGTCGGGCGGGTCTCTCCCACCAGTTTTCCCGAGGTTTTCAGCAGTATCTACCGCTCCGTGGCCGCCACCGTGGCCGGCAGCGCGCCACCGGAACAGGAACAAAAATGATCTTCAAGCCCCCTTGCCGGATCAATGGGCTTCGGCCCAGTTGCGCCCCCAGGCCAGGTTTACCTTCAACGGCACCTTCAGCTGCCAGATGTTTTCCATGACCTCCCTGGCAAGCTCCCTGACCTTTTCCAACTCATCTTCCGGGACCTCGAGGACGATCTCATCATGGACCGACAGGATCATGATCGATTTGAGTCCGGCCTGGCCGATACGCTGGTCAAGCCTGATCATGGCCAGCTTGATCAGGTCGGCGGCCGTGCCCTGGATAGGGGTATTGACGGCGGTACGTTCGGCAAAACGGCGCACGGTCCGGTTGCTGCTGTTGATCTCCGGCAAAAGACGAACCCGGCCCAGCAAGGTGCTGGTACGTCCTTTGCGGCGGGCTTCGGCTATGGTCCGGTCGATGTAGGCCTTGACTCCCTGATAACGGGCGAAATAATTGTCGATGTAAACCCGGGCCATCCGATTGCTGATGCCCAGCTCCTTTGAAAGCCCGTAAGCACTCATACCGTAAATTATCCCGAAATTGATGGCCTTGGCCTGGCGCCGCAGTTGCTCACTGACCCCCCCGGGATCCACCTGGAAGACCTCGGCGGCCGTGCGGGCATGAATGTCTTCCTGTCTGCGAAAGGCTTCGATCAGGATGGGATCTTCGGCATAATGGGCCAGGATCCGCAACTCGATCTGGGAGTAATCGGCCGACAGCAGGACGCAACCGGGAGGGGCCACGAAGGCCTTACGGATCTCGAGTCCCTCTGGGCTGCGGATGGGAATGTTCTGGAGGTTGGGATCAGAGCTGCTCAACCTGCCGGTTGCCGTCACCGTCTGGTTGAAGGAGGTGTGGATCCGGCCCGTTTCGGGGTTGACCAGTTCCAGCAAGGCGTCCACGTAGGTTGACTTCAGCTTTGCCAGGGCGCGATGACGCAGGATGACAGCCGGCAACTCATGATCCTCGGCCAGGCGGGTCAGGACCTCCACGTCGGTGGAAAAACCGGTCTTCTTACGGGTCTTTTTGATAACCGGCAGCTTGAGCTTTTCAAACAGGATCCGCCCCAGCTGCTGTGATGAACGGATATTGAAACGCTCCCCGGCCAGCTCGTAGATGTCCGTCTCCAACTGTTCCAACTGGTGCTCAAAGGACTTGGAAAGCCGGCCCAGCCTCTTTCTGTCCAGGGCCACCCCGGCCATCTCCATCCTGACCAGCACCGGCACCAGCGGCATCTCCACCTTTTCCATCAACTCGGCCAGCTGGTATTGTTCCAGTTTCTTTCTCAAGACCTGGTAAGCCTGGAAAGTAACATCGGCATCTTCGCATGCATACGGTGATGCTTTTTCTACCGGCACCTGGTCGAAACTCACCTGGGCCTTACCCTTGCCTGCCACCTGGCTGTAAGTCGTGGTCTTGTAGTCAAGAAAGTCGAGGGCGATCTGGTCCAGGTTGTGAGCCCGTTTTGATGGGTTGAGCAGGTAGGATGCCAACATGGTGTCGAAGACCACCGCCCGGAGTGTTATTCCGCATCTTTGCAGCACTATCCAGTCGTACTTGATGTTCTGGCCGACCTTGGCGATCCGCTCATCTCCCAGTACCGGCTCCAATGCGCTCAACACCCGCCGGCAATCCAGCTGGTCCGGGGCGCCCGCGTAGCTATGCCCGCAAGGGATGTAAAATGCGGCGTCAGGTTCGAGGGCCACCGAAATACCGACCAGCTCCGCCTGCATCGGATCGGTGGAAGTGGTTTCGGTATCAAGGGCGAAAACCTCGGCCGCTTCCAGTTTTCGCACCAGTTCCTCCAGTTGGTCCGGCTCCAGCACGGTTTGATAATCCTTGGGCCGGGAGACTTTCCCGCGGCCGTATTGCCGGCGTAACTGACTGAATTCGAGGCGGCCGAAAAGCTCGCCCAACACCTGCCCGTCAGGTTCCCGGAAGCGGAAAGCTGAAGCATCGAAGTCGACCGGGGCGCGGGTATCGATGGTGACCAGCCTGCGGCTGAGATAGGCTTGGTCCTTGAACTGTTCGAGGTTGCTGCGTAATTTGGGGGCGGTCACCTCTTCAAGGCGCCGGTAGAGGGTATCCATGTCCCCGAAGGTCCGGATGAGCTTGAGGGCCGTTTTGGGTCCCACCCCCGGAACACCCGGAATGTTGTCGGATGGATCGCCTGACAATCCCATCACGTCTATCATCTGTCCGGGCTCCAGCCCGAAATCGGCCCTGACCCGTTCCAGGTCGATGGAATTGTCCTTCATGGGATCCCAGATGGTGGCCCGGGGTGTTATGAGCTGGATGAAATCCTTGTCACCTGTAACCATTACCACCGTGAAACCGCTTTCCCCGGCCTGGCGGGCGCAGGTGCCGATCAAATCATCGGCCTCGTAACCTTCACATTCGATGGCCGGTATGTTGAATCCGTCGGTCACCTGCTTGATCAAGGGCAGTTGAACCACCAGATCGTCGGGCATGGGCGGCCGGTTGGCCTTGTAAGCGGGGAAAATGCGATGGCGGAAAGTGGGCCCCTTGGCATCGAAAAAAACGGCCACATGATCCGGACGGCGGTCGTCGACAAGTTTCAGCAGCATCCTGGTAAAACCGTAGACTGCGTTGGTAGGCATCCCCCTGGAGTCGGTCAGCCCCCGCACGGCATGAAAAGCCCTGTAAACATACGCGCTTCCGTCCACCAGGTAGACGGTGGGTCTTTCAGCATCAGCGTTCATGTCGATTTTCCCCGCTTCGAATTGAAGGTCTGCCCGTCCACCTTCCCCGGCCGTCTGCAACCGGTAGTCCGGCAGGCCTTGCTTGACATACGGCCGGCCCGGATTTACTTTCAGGCGGCCTCCGGACCACGGGCAGGCAAGTGGATAAAAGTGTTTACCATTGCCGGGTGAAGACTACAAGGCTGCGATCGAAAACGCTTGGGATGACAGTACCGGCAAGCACAAACACCGCGGTTACAATTTCAGCCAAAAAGGAACAGGGGCGAAATGGCAAGATCAGGTTACACCCGCAAACACAAGCTCCAGACTGCCACCAAGTGTCATTGCTGCCGGCGCCAGGTTCCCTTTTGCTGGACCTGTCGCTGCGGCTTTGCCATCTGCCAGGAATGCATGCAGGCAAACCTGTGGGGAATGTCGTGCAACGGGATAACCTGGCAATGTCCTGACTGTGGCCAACAAAACGGTTTCGGTAACCAATGATCAGGCTTGCCGGGCGGCCGGCCTGACATTTGTTTCGCCTTTCAACGATCCAGCGGCAGGGCCGTTTTCGGCCCGAAAACGGTCTGCTACACAAACAGCGGCCATGCCGGCCACGGCCTCAATCATCTCGGGCAGTGAAATGGGACGATTGAACCCACCCAGGTGGGGACCGCTGAGAATAACGATATCGGCCGCCCCTTTTTCCATTCCGGCCGCCTCCTGCCGGCTGTAACCCCGGCCCATGAGAAAATCCTCCAGTTGGCTGCGGGTCATCCGGTTCTGGTCGGCCACCCGCAGCACTTCTTCCATGTGCCTGTCGACACCCATCTCTTCCACCATCCGCCGGGCCAGCGCCCTGGTATCAAAAGGCAGGCCTCCCTTGTACTCCATGCCGGTAAAACCTTCATAATAGCAACGGAAAAGCGCCACAATGACATTTTCCAACCCCCGGCGGTCGAAAAGATGGCGGGCATCCACCTGTCTGCCCATCTCATCCAGTCCCACAAGCTCCGGCTCGCGGTTGCGGAACCAGCTGGCGGCCACCAGCAAGAGGCTCAACAGGTGGGTTCCCAGGTGACGGTACAAGGCCAGGCCTGCTCCGGTCACGCTTTCCAGGTGCTCGAAATCCCGCAACCCGCCAAGGGCCAAGTTGGGATAACGGCAGGAATCCAGCCAGCGGTCGAGCCGGCCGGCGCGGAACCATTCGTAGCGGCCCTGGTCGCGGCGCCGCTGACGTTGCACCCGGTTGTGGAAAAGGGCGATCGGCGAGGTGTGAACCACTCCCCGCCCGGCAAGGTATCCCAGCAGCCAGGCGCAGCGTTCCATGGCATTTTGCATCCCGGCCAGGCTGATCACGCTCGTACTGTTGGGATACTTGAAATATTCAGTCGCGGCCAGGTAGACCAGGGCCGGACGGTCAAGCTTAGTCTCAAAACCCGGCGGCTTTTTCCATGGCAAATCCACGACCCTGAAACAACCCAAGGGCTCCGGCAGGCAGAAGGGAACCCTGAAATCGTATCGGCCGGTTGCCAAATGCCGCATCCACCATTTTTCGGCCCGCAGGCCCGCCAGTGAACCTTTTTCCGGGCGGGCGAACTTCAATACCAGCAAGCCGCCTGAGACCGGCACCACCAGGCTGCGTCCCTTCCAAACCGGCGGCTCTGCAGGCTCGATCCCGCGCTCGGCCAGCAAAACAGGCCACCGTTCCACCCGGCAGGCCACCGGCTCAAAAGACGGCACCCCAGGACCTGCCACCTGGACCGGCAAGCTCCCCAGGGCTTCGGCCACGGCCCGGTGGGCAAAATCGCCGACCGCCGTCAAAACCTGTTTCAAGCTCTGGAAAGCCTCGTAACCGGCAGCCGCCCCTTTCCAGCGTACGGCGGTCCTGGCCAGGGTGTCGGCCGCTTCCCGGTAAAGGAAAAGACGTTGTCGCTGGCCGTCAAATTGTTTGCTCATCAAGATCGCCACCAGGCTTTGGCGGGCGGACCGGTCAAGGGGCCGCATCCCCCGGCGGGACAGGTGATTCAGCTCCGCGGCGGCGCAGAACTTGGCCGCGAAATCGGCCCCTGGATCGGCAAGCACTCTGGTGGCACTGAGCGAGCCTATGGTCACCTGGAAATTGGTCATCCCGGATCAGCCACCCCGGCCAGTCCCAGCAGGTCGGCCAGCCGCGCCAGATCTGGCAAATGGATATGGGCTTCCAGGTCCGGGTTACGGTAGGCTGCAAACCAGACCCCCGCAGCCCGGGCCGCCTCCTGATCGACCCTGGAGTCTCCCACGTACAACATTTGATCAGCCTTGCAGCCGAAAGTGGCCAGGATTTTTTCCAGGGCCTCGGGATGGGGTTTCGGTTTTTCAACATCCCAGGCGGTTACCACGAGATCGAAAGAATCCTCCAGCCCGTACCGTTTCAAGACGGCGTCCATGGTATTGGTACGGTTGGTGGCCACGGCTGTTTTGTATACCGGCCTTAAAGCGGCCAGCAACGGCTTGAGGTAAGGCTCGATCTCCAGCAGGGAAACGAATTCGAGGTAGTCCATGGTTGCCTTGAAATCGATTGCCTCCCGGAGGGCCTGCGGGTCTTTGACCAGGTAGGCCAGGGCCTGATCCACCGTCAGCATCTGGACCTTTTCCATTTGATGTGGCTTGAGCGGTTCAAGGCCCAGGTGCCGCAAAATTGCGTTGTAGAAAGCCTGGTTGGCCCGTCTGGAATCGAACATGACCCCGTCACAGTCGAAGGCCACTATGCGAAGCCTGTCGGCTATCATTGATCCTTCGGCGCCCTTGGGGTTACATGCCCCTTTTGAACCTCCTTGAGATAACCGAAAACGGGAAGCTGGATAACAGGTTTTTTCTTGCTGTCGGTATGAATCAGGACCGTATCCCTGAAACCGCCCTTGGCTTTCCGGGTGAGCTCGACTTTCACCAGGTAGCCCTGGCGTCCATTTTCCTTCAGGGGCTTGTAATCGACCTTGATGTCCTTGCCGGACTTGGCCTGTACGTCAGTGACCTTGAAGGGAAATTCCTTGAGAGGCCAAAGCTTGGCGGTGGCTTGCAGCTTCTGACCGGGCTGTCCGATCAACCTCAGGTACCTGGGCTCGAGCTTGGCAAAGGCTTTCACGTAGCCGCTGACCATCAGGATGGTCTTGGGGTGATTCTTGTCGTTGGTTTGGACCACGAAGCGCTTGTGCAGGTTGCGCCCCCCGTATCCCTTGGTCTTGACAACCACTTTTATTTCGTCCCGGCCGCCGGCCGGAATCACCTCCGGGAAGGAGGCTACCGAACACCCTCAGTCAGGACGGACCCGGCCGATTCGCAGGGGTGCCTTACCCCTGTTTTCGACGACAAAGGCGTGCTCGATCTTCGCACCTTCCAGGACCTGGTCGAATTTGTAGGAAGTACTTGGGAAAAAGACGGACGGCCCCCCGGCAAAAGGGTTCTTGGCGGCCGCCTCTTGCTTGCCGGCACCCTCGGCTGCCACCGCATTCTGAGCAAAAAGCAGGACGATACAGGCAAATATCAGCATGATTCGTCGCATAACCGTTTTCCTCACTTTCTCACCGTTGGCGATGATGCTTTGGTCAAAACAGCCCTGGAAGATGGAAAGTCCAGAAGCGGGTTGACCGTTTTTCGATTTACCTTCCAGCGATCAACCGGGCCAACCGGCCCGCACTTTAGGCCCTCCGGCCCAGCAATGTCAAGGCGTATCCCCGGTCTCCGGCAATTACCGGCTGGAAGACCGGGGCGGCCTTGCAAACCTGACCGGGGCGGGGTTGTCCTGCTTCTTAAGCTTCTCAAGCCAGGATGATCCTGCGATACTTGCGGCTGGATGTGTCGTAGAGGCAAAAACCCGGCGATTCGTCCTTGCCCATGATTTCTCCCGGATTCAGTAGAAGGGTCCGGCCGGTATTGGCGGCAAAATGGTTATGGCTGTGACCGAAACAGACCAGGTCGTAGTCACCGGTGGCGGCAAGCCCCTGACCCACGATCGGCAAATGGGTAAAGGCCAACCTGCAGTCTTGCACTTCCAGCGTTCCCACCTGCCCGTGGAGGGTCACCCTTTCAAGCTCCGACATGGACAACCTGGTCAGCAGGTACTGGTCCCCGTCGTTGTTGCCAAATACCCCGTGGACCGGAATACCGGCCTCATCCAGGGCCCGCAGTGAAAAGGGGGCCACGAAATCCCCGCAGTGAACGATCATTGCGGCCCTGTTTTCAAGAGCCAGCTTCAGGGCCGCATCCAGGTTGCCAAGATGATCATGACTGTCACTCATGACGGCTATCAGCATTGCCAAATTCCTCCTTCATCCTTCGGTTGGCCAGCAGGGCCGAGCCATCGGCGCGGCTCACAACAAAGATGATGGTCGTCGCCTTGGCCTGGACGAACCGGCAATCGGCGACGGTCCTGAAATCAGGGCTACAACATCTCCAGGGGATCCACGTCTATGCTCAAGCTGACACCTTTTTCGGTCCTGAGGCCATTTTCATCAAAACAGAGGGCGGTTGCAAAGCTGCGCAGCAGGGCGCTTCCCGGTCCCTTGAGCAGGAT
>JALVRI010000011.1 GCA_027031325.1 Desulfobacteraceae bacterium | reverse complement strand
CCAGGCGGGGCGAGATCGTGGCCCGGGCCAAGGTGTCGGCCAAGGCCGTGGACGGCACCATTTTCATTCCTTTCCACTTTGCCCAGGCAGCGGCCAACCGTTTGACCAACGCCGTTCTCGATCCCATCAGCGGCATACCGGAGTACAAGGTATGCGCCGTAAGGATAGACAAGGCCGCCTGAAATGTGAAGTGAAGCGGCAAGATTCAAAAAGCCCCGGCCTTCTTTGAGGCCGGGGCTTTTTTTGGATCGTCGTTTTGAGTTCTGGTTACATTTCAGATTCAGGATGAAAGACGTCCACGTCTTTCAGGTCGTCTCCCAGGTAGGCCCGTTCGTTGGGGCCCAGGATACCCAGGGAGAGGCAAAGAATGGTCCAGAGGTGGACCGTCTGCCAGGCATGATCGTTTTGTTCGGCCAGGTCATGAATCTGGCTGTGGCAGTTGTGGCAGGGGGCGACACAGTAATCGGCCTTGGTGGACAGTATTTGCTCCGTCTTGAGCCGGCCGTAGTAACGCCGGGCCTCGGTGTATCCCGATTGGAGGTAGCCGCCACCGCCACCGCAGCAGAAGTTGTTGGAACGGTTGGGATACATCTCTATGAAGTTTTCTTCACCCACGCAGGCCTTGACCACGAAACGGAGGTCTTCGGCCACCGGATCGCCAAAGGACTTGCGTACCAGCTGGCAGGGATCCTGAACGGTGAAGGTGATTTTACGATCCTTGTTCCATTCGCTGCTGGGCTTGAGCTTACCCTCCCTGATCCACTTGGCGTACAGCCTGATGATGCTTTCGATCTCGAAGTTGTGCTCGATGTTGAATTTTTCCAGTCCGACCCGGACTGCAAACAGTTCGTGCCCTCACTCCGTGTTCAGCCAGACCTTGCAGCCAAGGTCGTCGACCGCCTTGGCCTTTATCCTGACTATTTTTTCCCAGTTTTCGTCGTCAGCCATGAACATGCAATAGTTTTCGGCGGCCCAGCCCTTGGTGCCGTAGGTCCAGTCGGCACCGGCCAGGTGGAGGATCTTCCACAGGGGCACCATTTCGTCCGGCTCGGTGACCGGCTCCCTGGAGTTCTGGTTGAGAAAATAGTAGGCGCCTTTCTTGTTGATAGGGGCCTGCATCTCGGCAAATTCCGGCTGGGTCTCGCGGTATTCCTCCAGTACGTCTTCAACTACGAAGGCGAAGTCTTCCTCTGTTGCTCCCATGGCGCTGCAGGTGTCGTTTCGCAGGGCCATGTCGCAGGAACCGACGATTCCCTTGGGCCGCTTCTCGCG
Source organism: Desulfobacteraceae bacterium (assembly GCA_027031325.1). Taxonomy (GTDB): domain Bacteria; phylum Desulfobacterota; class Desulfobacteria; order Desulfobacterales; family Desulfosarcinaceae; genus JALVQM01. The sequence goes on along the minus strand of JALVRI010000011.1, from coordinate 1,313 downwards.
CGGCCAGCTCTGGCGGGCGTAGTATACCAGTTGGGGTATGTTGATTTTCATGGGGCAGACATAGATACAGCGCTGGCACATGCTGCACATCCAGACCCAGGGAGTTGACGTAATCTCTTCGTCCATGCCAAGGGCCGCCATCCGCAGGAACTTGCGGGGATCCATCCCCTCAAGCCCTGTGGCCGGGCATCCCGAGGAGCAGGCACCACAGGTCAGGCAAAGGTTGAGGTTTCCGCCGTCAGGCAGAATCTCCTTGACCTTGTCCATGAAGGTGCTTTTCTTTTTACCACCTAGTTTGATTGCTTCTTCAGCCATTAATATAACCCTCCCTAAATTTGTTCCCCTCCTTGAGCGCAGTTTACGAAACACCATCTTTTATTGACGAAACGTTGGAAAATTACAAGTAAAAAATTTGCGGGCCGGGTGATTCGGACGCCCGGACGACCCCGGCGCAAGGATAATGAATTAACCTTCAGCTCGTGCATTTAGTCTCATCCAGATGCCGGCAACGTGTAATTTGCCTGGGGCTGAGTGGACGTGTTGTATAATTGGCATAAGTTTCTGTTAGATAAACTCCAAGCCTTTCTCGTCCAGGACGGCCTTGGAATAGTGCTTGACAGGGAGCGGTGGGCTTTGATAACTGAATGAATATTCATTCATGAAAAATGGATTTTCGTCAGGGAGGTCGATCATCGCTAGCAAGGGCAAGCATAACGACAAGTATCGCAGGATACTCGAAGCGGCGGTAAAGGTTTTTGCCGAGCAGGGGTTCCACCAGTCGACCATCGCCCAGGTGGCCAGGGAGGCCGGGGTGGCCGACGGTACCATCTACCTTTACTTCAAGAACAAGGACGATATCCTGATCCAGTTTTACCAATACAAGACAAAACAGGTTTTCCAGAAATTCCGCGACGAGGTGGAAAAGGGCTCGACCGCGGTGGAGAAGTTGAGGAACCTTATCAGGACCCACCTGCAGGAGTTCCAGAACGATCGCAACATGGCCATTGTTTACCAGGCCGAAACCCACCAGAACCGGAGGCTGGCCTTCGAGCAGATCAGGGATATGTCCAAAATGTACCGGGATATAATTTCCGAGGTCATCGAGCAGGGACAGGATGAAGGCACCATGCGCAAGGACCTTTATGTGGGGCTCGTTAAGCGTTTCATCAACGGGGCGGTGGACGAGGTGATCAATTCCTGGATCCATTCGGGCGGCAAGTACGATCTGGTCTCCATGGCCGATCCGTTGGTGGATCTTTTCATCCGCGGGATCGGTACCCATGAGGCTGATGGACAATAGCCGGATTCATGGC
>JALVRI010000010.1 GCA_027031325.1 Desulfobacteraceae bacterium | reverse complement strand
AGATACATAATTATCACAAAATTGTATCTAAAAGATGGCTTTATGACAAATATGAAATATTGGATGGTTAACATAGCCTGAGCCGCTGACAGGTTGGCTGCCGGTGGTTGAAGGGTATTTCCCATACCAGGGTGCAGGCTGTGGACTGGACAGCTAAAACCTGGTAACAAACGATCATGAAAGCATGAAACCCTAAGGGGGCGAAAGGGACGAACCGATGGTCAGGTTTCTGCATACGGCCGACTGGCAGATAGGCATGCAGGCCGGGCACGTGGGCAAGGCGGCCCGCAAGTTGCGCCGCTGCCGCCTTGATGTGGCCCGCCGGGTGGTGGAGGTTGCCCGCGGGCAGGATGCCGACTTTATCCTGGTTGCCGGGGACACCTTCGAAGACAACGCCGTCGAGGGACTCTTGGTTCAGCAGGTTGCAGATATCCTGGCTGCTTTCGGGGGGCCGGTCTACATTATCCCCGGCAATCACGACCTGCTTGCTCCCGGTTCGGTCTGGGAACATCCGGCCTGGCAAGAGGCCGGCAATATCTGCCTGCTGAAAGAGCCGGTCCCCCTGGAAGCCGGCTCCGGGGTCACCCTCTATCCCTGCCCGGTAACGGAAAAGTACTGCCGGGCCGATCCGACCGCCTGGATTGAGGCAGCCGGAAACCGGCGTATCTGCATCGGCCTGGCCCACGGCAGCCTGGAAGGTGTCGGCGCCGACAGTGATGAATTGCCCATCTCGCGCCAGGCCCCCGGCCTGCGCGGTCTCGATTACCTGGCCCTGGGACACTGGCACTCCACCTTTTTGGTTGAAGGCCCTGACGGCGTTGCCAGGATGGCCTACTGCGGCACCCATGAAACCACCCGTTTTGGCGAGCGGGACAGCGGCAACGTGCTGATGGTCCAAATCGAGGGCCGGGGTGAGCCGCCTGTCATTGCGCCTTTGAGGACCGGAATTCTCACCTGGGAAAAGGTGGCCTTGACTTTGCGGTCGAACGACGACTACCGGGACCTTGTCAGGCAGGTGGAAAACCGGCCGGCTGCCGACCGGACCCTTTTATGGCTGGTGTTGGAAGGCTTGCTGGCGCCGGAAGCTTCCATCCACCTGAAACGCCTTGAACAGTTGCTGGAGGCCAGGTTTTTCTACGGCCGGGTCGATGACGGCGGGCTTGTGCCTTCCCCCCAAGACCAGGAATGGATCGAGGCCTTGCCTGCGGGTTACCTCCAGCAGGCCGCCCGCAAGTTGCTGGAGCAGGCCGCGGCCGGCGAGCAGCGCCGGCGGCAGGTGGCCCGCATGGCCCTGGAGGAACTTTACATGATCGCCCGGGAGGTGGGGGCATGATCCTGGAAAGACTGTCGGTGGCCTGCTGGCGCAGCATCCTGGGGGAGGTTGTCCTCGGTCCCCTGGAAGAAAGGATCAATCTAGTCAGTGCCCCCAACGGCAGTGGGAAATCCTCCCTTTTCGAAGCCCTCCAGCGGGGGATTTTCGACAGCCATCAGGTAAGCGGGCGCTCAATGGAAGAAATTCGTCCCTGGGGCCGGGACTTGGCTCCCAGGGTATGTATCGAGTTTTCCCATGACGGCACCGGGTACCGGCTGACAAAGCAGTTCTTGAACCAGGCCTTCGCCCGCCTTGAACGCAGGGAACAGGGGCGTTTCCAGCCTTTCAAGCAAGGGCGCCGGGCCGACGAGTTTGTGCGCGGGCTCTTTTCCGATCGCAGTCCGGGAAGGGGGCTCTCCAAGCCCGAGCATCACGGCCTGCTCCAGGTACTCTGGGCCCCCCAGGGGCGGGTAGCCCTGTCAGACCTTTCTGCCACGGTGGTAACCAGTGTCAAGCAGGCCCTGGGGGTACAGTTGAGCGCGGCTGCCGGAGGTCCCATCGAGGAAGAGATCGCCAGGCGTTACTTTGCCTTTTTCACCCGCACAGGCAAGGTCAGGGGCGGCCGCAACGCCCCGGAGCTGGTGGCCCTGGAGGCCGAACTGCAACAGTTGCGCCGACAGCTGGAACAGCTGGAAGAGCAGCGTAGGGCCCTTGAGGATGCCCGCCTTGAGCTGGAGCGGCAGTGCGGCCTGAGGCAGCAGGCCGCCACCGAGGCCGCCGGGCTCAGCCGCAAGGTCAAGGAGGCACGGCAGCGGCAAAAGCAATTCGAGCAGGTCCGCCAAGAGCTTCAAAACGCAAGATCCAGGGCCGTGGCGGCCGAAGCCGAATACCGCTCGCTGGAGGAAAGGATTCGCCGGCTGAACTCTGCCACAAGAGAAGTAAAAGAGCTTGACGAGCGGATCGGGGCAGACCGGCAGAAGCTCGAGCTTGCGCAAAAAGAGATCGCTTGCCTGGAAAAGGCGGCCGCCCGCCGGCGGGCGCGCCTGGAAGATTTGGAAAAAGAGAAAAAGCACCTTGAATGGTTGGAAAAAAGGGCGACAATGGGGTTGCGGTTTGTCCGGGCCGGGGACGGGTTGGAGAGCTTGACCAAGCGGTTGGAACAGATCGAAAAGTGCGATCGCAAACTTGAGGTGGCCAGGCAGCAGCGGCAGGGCCTGGTGGCTCCGGACCGCGATACCCTCAAGAAGGTGCGCCGGATGGTTGAACGCTGCAGCCG
>JALVRI010000009.1 GCA_027031325.1 Desulfobacteraceae bacterium | reverse complement strand
CCCGGGCTCAAAAGTAGGCTTTGAGATAAAACTGAACACCAATGTAAGCAAAATTGACATCGCCTGTAAAATCTACTCCCGGATAATCCGAACCCTTGGATTCCACGCTTACCCTCAGGGTGTCGAGGCCAAGGCCGAAGCCGAGATGTTGCCAGGTATTCCATTCCAACGCCAGGTTATATCCCACGATGGATCCTTTGAAACTGCCGATTTCAAGGTAAAAAAGATCGACCTGTTGTTTCAGCAACCAGTCGGGAGTGATTGCAATGTCGAACCCGATTCCTATGACAGGAAGGGGCGCTGTAACGCTTTCTTCGACCCGTTCATCAACGACCCCGGAAATGATTGCGTCAAAACCGAATTCAATGGGCATCAGGAAAAGGCCTATACCGGTGTTTACGTCTACCCGGTCATCCAGGATAAAGGAGTATTCGTATTTGAGCTTGTATATATCGAAGTCGAACTTGCTCCTGAAATTTCCCGGGCCCACAGTTCCGCCGCCAAGTTCCGGTGGGATTTCGATCTGCCGGTCTATGTATTTGGTGCCCTTGCGCTTGAAACTGAACCAGCTGAAATCTATCTTGTGCCGCCGGGATTTGCCGAAACGATAGCCGGCATCTATCCTGAAGGCCGTGTCGCTGGAGTCAAGGCCGAGAAATTCCTCCACGTCAAGATCGACCCCGACCCCCAGGTTGCTGCCTCCTATCCTGAAGCCGCTGCTCATTGCGGCCAGATATCCTCCCAGGTTCAGGTATGCAGTTTCCCATGGGGAATCATCAGCGGCGTTCCGGTTTGAAGTGGCGTGTTGCCCGGCGGCTGCCGGAGAGCAGTAGACCGTCATGGACAGAATCGCAAGGACTGTTGCCAATTTCTTGTACATAATCCTTTCCTTTTCTGTTCCGGGTGTTGGTATTCAGTGTCTGATCGCAAAAAACATTTAGTTCCGGTCTTGGGAAAAGATTTACCTGCTTTGCTTAACAGGCTGTTGAAAGTATCGGGTTCCGGAGTCTCGCCGGGGCAATTCCGCGCTGCTGGCAAATTACAGACCCGTAGTACCTGGAGACCAGAATGAGACTTTGAGAAATGAGAGACTGAATTGGAAGGCAGGCAAGCAGCGAAAGGCTCCAGTTTACGCCGGTATTGTTGACTGGAACCGATTAGCATGGAATATTTCCGGCCACAAGCACAAAAGTGTGGCTTTAAACCCGGATTTTGCAGCTGGCGGGTTTGGCGAAGATGCGAGGCGGAGGGCAGGCGGACCTGCTCTAGTACTTCAACTGCCCTCCAACAAAGCAGATTCGGTAAAATCGCCAGCCCCTTGCGGCCTCAAATGCCTGAAGACTTTCACCGATTGAACTTCACCTTTTAGGTGAAGGCACGGGCAGGAACAAATACATGCTAACCACTTAATAATTCAGTGAAATAACTTATTTTCGGGTATTTGAAGTGCATAATCCGGGTTCAAGGGGAACCGGATGCACATGTCTGATTTGGAAAACGCCGGGATTGAGATTATTTATCGTGATTCCCTTGTGGTGGCGGTAAACAAGCCTTCAGGGATGGCTGTGCACCGCTGCCGGGGAGCTGTCAAGGGAGAACTCTTTCTGTTACAAGCCGTAAGGGATAGGCTGGGCTGCTGGGTTTATCCGGTACACCGCCTTGATCGTCCCACATCCGGAGTGGTCGTTTTCGGATTGAACTCATCAGCCGCCAGAAACCTGGCACGGCAATTTTCCGCCAAGTCGGTCAAGAAGACTTACCTTGCAGTGGTAAGAGGGTATGTCGATCGGGAAGGTGTTATCGACCGTCCGCTTGCACCGGATGCATACAAAAAGAAGAAGGAACCTCCGGTTCCGGCGCTGACTGTTTATTCGCGCTTGGCGACCGGGAAATTGCCTTATCCGGTGGGACCGTATCAGTCCGGCAGGTACTCACTGGTAAAAGTGTCGCCGGTCACCGGGCGCATGCATCAAATCAGGCGGCATTTCAAAGCCATCGCTCACCCTGTCATCGGTGACAAAATTCATGGTGACCGCGCTCACAACAGGATCTTTGCCGAACGGCTGGGATGCAGACGCCTTTTGTTGGCGGCCGTGTCGATCGAGTTCAGGCATCCGGGCAATCAGGCTGATATGACCATTTGCAGCCGGCTGGATGAAGAATACTGCCATGTCTTGAAAAGAATGGGGTGGCTGGAAAAGCTTCCGCCGGCATGGCTGCCGGAGATTCAGACCCGGAACCCGCAGTAAAAATATGTTCTTAAGCCTTTTCCATGGTCCTAGCCGGGGCCCTGGATGGTTATCTGGCTTTGAAGCACATCAAGGATCATGCTGGCGTGGGAGGCCATGGGCCTGGGCGGTAGCTGGAACCGGATACCGAGTCCTTCACCGGCCTCATGAAACTCATCTTCCGGCTTGTTGCTGACAACCGCCGTGTCGATACCCACATCGGTGGTTATCAGCCGGCGCACCAGTTCAAAACTGTCCATGTCCGAGATGTTCTGATCGACAACGGCGAAGTTGATGTTCCCGCCGGCCGCAAGATCTAGAGCCTGCTTGGCGCTTGAGGCCCAAAGCACACTGGTTTGTT
>JALVRI010000008.1 GCA_027031325.1 Desulfobacteraceae bacterium | reverse complement strand
CCCCCCATTTCGCCGCCCAGGACGAGCAGGTCCGCCGCAAGCGACTCTATCCGGCAGGCAAGGCTGCGCACCGGAGAAGCGACCACCGCCTTGGTATGCAAGCGCTGTCCGGGAACGAGGCAGAGTACGTCCATGGTCCCGGCTCCCACATCGATCAACAACCACTGTCCAGGCATGAGTAATTTCCTTGGCTTTAGCGGCCGACAGATTGACGGCCGGGTCGTTTACTTAATTTTCTTCCGGTATATCGCCCCGCGTGTTTGCGGTCTGGAAATGGAATAATAACCGTGCCGTTGTCCAAGAATTATGCTGATAGCAGATCAGGGCCACGGGGTCCATACTCATAATCCAGGATAAAAGCCGGGCCACCCTCTTTTTTACGGTTGTCACCCTCGTTCCAAAGCTGATATTAGAAATGGCAGGAACGACAATACCAACCAAACAGAGGAAGGCAACCATGAACAAAAAATGGCGCTGCCGCGTATGCGGATATATCCACGAAGGCCAGCAACCCCCTATTCAGTGCCCGGTCTGCGGTGCACCCCGCAATATGTTCGAGCTTGTGGACGATGATGATGACAAGCCCTCAGCCAGGCAGTAAACCATGAAGATCTATACCGGAAGGGGTGACAAAGGTAAAACCAGCCTTTGCAGCGGCCAGCGGGTATTCAAGGACGACCTCAGGGTGGAGGCATACGGGTCGGTGGATGAGCTCAATTCAACCCTGGGTGCCCTGGTGGCCTCCCTGCCGGAAGAAATGGAAAAGTTCTGCCGTTTTTTGGCCGCCATCCAGGCCGAGCTCTTCCAGGCCGGGGCCGTGCTGGCCACCAATGCATCCGGGCGGGGCGAACGGCCCGTTTTCGGCACTGCCCCGGCCAAGGCCCTGGAAGATGCCATTGATTCCCTCCAGGCCCGACTGCCTCCCCTGGACTCTTTCATCTTGCCCGGAGGCCACCGGGCTGCAGCCTGGGCCCACCTGGCAAGAGCCATCTGCCGCCGGGCCGAGCGGCGCATCCTGACCCTGGCCCGCAACGATCCGGATGCCGGCAGCGATTCCAGCCTTGAAAACTTGCTGGTTTACTTCAACCGCTTGTCGGACTATCTTTTCGTGCTGGCCAGGTACTGTAACCAGGCCACCGGTACCAGAGAGCCTGCCTGGCAACCAAAAAAATGAAACCGAACCTGCTTTGGTGGATCCTGACCTGAAAACGGAACGGCCGCAAAAATGCCCAAGACCGAAAAACGACTCCTGGCCAGCTTGAGTCTTCTGGCCGCCATGATTTTGTGGGCCACTTCGTTCATTGTGATCAAGACGGCCATAGTCAACCTGGACCCCTTCGTGCTTGTCTTCGGCAGGATGCTGGTGGCAAGCCTTTGCTTTGTGCCGGTGCTGATTTTCAAGCACCGCCAATGGCGTCTGGTTCCAGGTTCGCTGGGATGGCTGGCCTTCATGGCCATCTGTGAGCCATGTTTGTACTTTATCTGCGAGGTCAAGGCCCTGGTGTATACCACGGCCTCCCAGGCCGGCATGATTACCGCCATGCTACCGGTAATGGTGGCCCTGGGGGCCTACCTTTTTCTGGGCGAGCGCCTGAACCGGAGAACTATCCTGGGCTTCGGGATTGCCATTGGCGGTGCCTTCTGGCTCAGTGCCGGTGCCAAGGCAACCGCCACGGCGCCCCATCCCGTTCTGGGCAACACCCTGGAGTTTCTGGCCATGGTCTGCGCCACCGGATATATCCTGGCGGCAAAGAGACTCAGTGGGTATTTTGGTTATTCCCCCTGGTTCCTGACCGCCATCCAGGCGGTGGTAGGATGCATTTTCTACCTGCCATTGCTTTGGCTGCCCGCTACGGTTATCCCCACCCGGCTGGATTGGCCCATGCTGCTTGCCATCTTGTACCTGGGTGCCTTTGTCACCATTGGTGCCTACGGGTGTTACAATTATGGTATAAGCCGGGCTCCGGTCAGCCAGGCTTCGATTTTCATCAACCTCATTCCGGTTTTCACCCTCTTGCTGGGCTGGGTTTTTCTCCACGAGCGCTTTACCCTTGCCCAGTATATTGCCGCAGGGCTCATCTTTGCCGGAATTTACCTCGGCCAGGATCCTGGAATGCAACCGGCACCGGTAAAAAAGAGGCCCCCGGTTGCCGCGGGCCTCTGAGTGGTTCAATTCGGGCTTGTATCAAGCAGGCCTGGTTTATCTGAATTTGCGGCGCATCTCTTTCTTGTCCAGCTTGCCGACGCTGGTTTTGGGCAGCTCATCGACAAAGACGTACTTTTCGGGAACCGCGTAGCGCGGCAAAAGACCCTTGTCGGCCGCTGCCTGCATGTAAGACTGCAGATCTGCGGGCGTCACCCCGTCTTTGTGGCCGGGTTTCAGGACCACCAGCATCATCGGCCGCTCACCCCATTTGGGATCGGGAATGCCGATGGCTGCCGATTCAGCAACCGCCTCGTGCTGGCTGAGGATATTCTCCAGGTCAAGTGATGATATCCATTCTCCACCGCTTTTGATAACGTCCTTGATCCGGTCCGTGATTTGCAGATAACCATTTTGATCGATGTTGCCAACGTCTCCGCTGTGCAGGTAACCGCTGGTCCACAACTGCTTGGAACGCTCGGAATCCTTGAAATATCCGGCGGTGAGCCAAGGCGCCCTGAAAACCACTTCGCCGGGGGTCTTGCCGTCGTGTGGCAAGGGGCGGTCGGAATCGTCCACGATTTCCACCTCAACCAGGGGGATCGGAAGGCCGGTCTTGGTTACGATGTCCAGCTTGGTTTCCTCGTCGCTGTCGATCAGCCTGCCCATGGGATGGGCCAGGGTGATAACGGGACAGGTTTCGGACATTCCGTATCCGGTAAACACGGTAATGCCGAGTTCACGTGCCGCCCGGGCCAGCCCCTTGGGCATGCGGGCACCCCCGATGACCACTTTCCAGGCCGAAAGATCGAGCTTTTTGACCGCCGGGCTTGTAACCAACATTTGTAAAATTGTGGGTACGCAATGTGAGAAGGTGACCTTGTGGCTCATTATCAGCTTGAGCAGCATCTCCGGTTCGTACTTGCCCGGATACACCTGTTTTACCCCCAGGAGGGACGCCACGTAAGGAATTCCCCAGGCATGAACGTGAAACATGGGGGTCAGGGGCATGTAGATGTCGTTGGAGCGGAAACGGCCCAGGGTTTCGTAACAGCCGAGGGCCACGGCCACCGAGAGCGTGTGCAGCACCAGCTGGCGGTGGCTGAAGAAGACTCCCTTGGGCAGGCCGGTGGTACCGGTGGTGTAAAAGGTCGTGGCCTTGGTGTTTTCGTCCAGGTCCGGAAAATCATAGTCTTCCGGGGCGCTTGCCAGCAAGTCATCGTAAAATCCTTCAACGCCGATGGCGGTGTCAGGCTCCTGGTCCCCATCGGACATGACCACGATCTTCACTTTCTGTTGGAGTTGGTCTATCAGCCTTTCTACGATCGGCAGAAAATCGGCGTTGGTTATGATTATCTTGGCCCCTGCATGGTTCAAGGTATAGAGGATTTGTTCCGCAGACAGGCGCCAGTTGACCGTCTGCAAGACCGCCCCCATCATGGGTATCGCGAAAAAGCATTCCAGGTAGCGGTGGCTGTCGTAATCCAGAACCGCCACCGTATCACCCGCTTCAATTCCCATGCGAGCAAGCATGTTGGCCAACCTGGCAACCCGTTGTCCCATTTCGCGGTAAGTGTAGGTGTGCAGATCCCGGTAAACGATTTGCTGGTCGGGTACATACAACAAGGGAGTTGCCAGCAGCTTTTTGATTATCAAAGGGTAATCATAGGGTTGCCCGGGATCGAAGGTGGATTGGATCATAAGGTCCTCCTGGAATTTGAAGTTGAAAAAAAGTGGCTCCAACCGGGTTGAATTCCAGGCCGTCTTGGGACCTGGCTGCAAGTTTGGTTGCCTGCCGCCCGGCAGGGGGGACGGCAGGAATAGGTTTCAAAAGCCGGCCAGGCGGCAAATGGCCTTGGCCGGTATAAGGCCGGTGGCGCTGGCCGATACGATGTTACCGGCAACGCCGGGACCGTCGCCGGCCACGAACATGCCTTTGATAGCCGTTTCCAGGTTGGGGTCGGTTTCCACCTGGGTTGCGAAAAATTTTATCTCCGGGGCATAGAGCAGGGTCTCGGCGTTGGAAACCCCAGGGACAACGCGGTTGAGATTTTCCAGCCCCTCCACCAGGTTGGACAGGATTCTTTCCGGCAGGGCCATGGCGATATCACCGCAGACCACGTTGCTGAGGGTCGGACGGATATAGCCCTTGTTGATCCGGTGCCAGGTGCTGCGGCGCCCGCGTTTCAGGTCGCCGAAGCGCTGGAGGATTGGTCGCCCTCCTCCGATGAGGGTGGCCAGCTTACCGATGGCTTCACCGTAGGCCTGGTTGTCGGTGATCGGTTCGGTCAGCACCACCTTGGACAAAAAAGCAAAGTTGGTGTTTTCTGACTTTTTGTCCATGTAAGCATGGCCGTTGACACAGACAAAGCGGTTATAGTTTTCGAGGGTTACATAACCTCCCTGGTTGGTGCAGAAGGTGCGCGTCTGGTCATCGTATTTGGCGGTCTGAATGAAAAAGGTGGGATCATATATGATGTCGCACAAATCCTGCATGATCTCGTTGTGGACTTCCACCCGCACCCCGACTTCAATTCCTCGCTGGCGCAGGCCCAGCTTGCAGCGGGAAGCGATTTGTCCCATCCAGTCGGCTCCGCCCCTGCCGGGAGCCAGGATAACGTATTTGGCGGCGTAGGACTTGCGATTGGTGATCACGGCCTTGACCCGCCCGTTTTCGACCACCACGTCCCGGGCTTCTTCAGAGGTGTGAATCACAACTCCCTTCTGCCGGATATAGGCTTCCATGGCGGCGATATATTCCGGCAGGCGTTCGGTGCCGAGATGTTTCTGGCGGATTATCAGCAGGTCGATTCCGAATCGCTTGGCTTGCTTGCGAATCCTGCGGGCCGACTCCATGTCGGTGGGATAAACCGGGCCATCCATTCCGAAACGGTTGAAAATTTGCTCGGTCCGGCTGATCAGGGCCTTGGCCTGATCGACCGGCATGAACTGGGTGAGATCGGTCTTGCCCAGCTTGTAGATGAAGTTGAGCTTGCCGTCAGAAAAAAGCCCGGCCCCGCCGATGCCGCACAGTATGTTGCATGGCTTACAGCGCCGGCAGGCTTCTTTGGCGGTTATGGGGCATCGCCTCTTGAGGGGGCCCTTGCCCTTTTCGATCAACAGCACCCGCAGGTCTGAATTTTCCGCCAGCCAATAGGCCGCGAACAGCCCGGCCGGGCCGCCGCCGACGATTATTACGTCGTAAAGCGCGGAAGACTTGGATATGGTCGCCATGCGGTCCTCTTGCGGTGAGATACTTTTTTTACCACCCTGCCAATCATATTCCATATCCTGCCTTTCCATCAACCCCTGCCGGAACATTTTGGAATTTGTGAAGAATGGGGTGGTAACTCTTCTGGTTTTTTAAAACAAGCCTGTTTTTTTGTAAGGGAACCGGCTATCATCCCGACTATGGTTTGAGCGCTTTTGCGGTCAAAAGCTTCCGCGGCAAGGATGAAGCCTAATGAAGGAGGGGAAAAACAAAGGTTGGATTGTCAAGTCGCTCCTGGCGGGGTTGATGGGGCTGGGCGTTTTTGCCTTTCTGTATTTCGACCTTGGACAGTATTTCTCGCTTGATTATCTAAAGTCGTCGCAGGAGAGATTTCAGGCTCTCTACCAATCACACCCGCTGGCGGTGATCGCGGTCTATATGGGCATTTATATCGTAGTAACCGCACTGTCGTTGCCGGGAGCAGCCGTGTTGACCCTGGCAGGCGGGGGACTTTTCGGCCTGGTGGTTGGAACGGTGGTTGTCTCGTTTGCCAGTACCATCGGCGCAACCCTTGCCTGCATGGTGGCCCGCTTTTTGTTGCGCGACTGGGTTCAGGGCAAGTTCGGCCCCAAGCTGGCCGCCATCAACGCCGGAATCGAAAAGGACGGAGCCTTTTACCTTTTTTCCCTGCGCCTGGTGCCTGTCTTTCCGTTTTTTATCATCAATCTGGCCATGGGACTTACCCGCATGCGGCTTTTTACCTTTTTCTGGGTTTCCCAGTTAGGCATGCTCGCCGGCACCATGGTATATGTGAATGCCGGCAAGGAACTGGCCGGAATCGATTCTTTGGCGGGGATCCTGTCACCGCGGGTCTTGATCTCTTTTGCCGCTCTCGGTCTTTTCCCGATCACCGCGAAAAAACTGCTGGAAATCTATCAACGCAGGTTCAGGAAATCGGGCCGGGACATGAGCGGTCTACAGGACAAGGCCGGGAAGCCGATTATTAATTACCGCAAAGGGCCTGGCCGCAGGCTCCGGAGGCAGACTAATGACAGAGACGGAAAAAGACAATGAGATCATAAGCCCATGGGATGTCCACAATCAGCAACTCGTGTCCCATGTCCATCCGCTCGACTGGAAAAATCCCAGGCCGGCCGCCGGCTACAACCTGGTCGTCATTGGTGGCGGAACAGCCGGACTGGTATGCGCGGCAGGTGCGGCCGGTCTGGGGGCCAGGGTAGCCCTCGTCGAACGCCACCTGCTGGGCGGCGATTGCCTCAATGTGGGCTGTGTTCCATCCAAGGCCTTGATCAAGGCTGCCCGGGCCGCCGCCGCTGTCCGTGACGCCGGAGAGTTTGGTGTCCATGTGCCCGAAGGTGTCAGCATCGATTTCGGGCAGGTGATGGAGAGGATGCGCAGGCTGAGGGCTTCCATTGCACCCAACGACTCGGCCGGAAGGCTCAGGGAGTTGGGAATCGATGTCTTTATCGGGCAAGGCCGGTTTGTCGATGCCAACACCGTGGATGTGGATGGGCAGCGGCTGGTTTTCAAAAAAGCCGTGATTGCGACCGGAGCGCGGGCTGCGGCGCCTCCCATCCAGGGCTTGAACGAAATCGATTACCTGACCAATGAAAACGTCTTTTCCCTGACCGAGCTTCCGCGGCGGCTGGCCGTCATCGGTGCCGGGCCGATCGGCTGCGAAATGGCCCAGGCTTTTGCCCGTTTTGGCTCGGAAGTATTTCTTTTTGAAAGCATGCACGGCATTCTTGGCCGGGAAGACTCCGATGCCTCCCAAATCGTCCTGGAATCAATGCTGAAGGACGGGGTGAAATTCCTGTGCTGCGGTAAAGACTTGAAACTGGCAAGAAACGATGATGGTAAAGCCCGCCTGACCGTTGAGTCCCACGGTAAAATCTACGATGAGCTGTTCGATCACATCCTGGTTGCCGTTGGACGCGCCCCCAACGTGGAAAACCTGGGCCTGGAAGCCGCCGGCGTTGCTTTTACCAAAAAAGGGGTGGAGGTAAATGACAAGCTGCAGACAACCCAGCCCAACATTTACGCTGCCGGTGACGTTTGTTCAGCTTACCAGTTCACCCATGCTGCCGATTTCATGGCGCGGATCGTAATCCGGAACGCGCTCTTTTTCGGCCGCGCCAAGGCAAGTGCGCTTAACATTCCATGGTGTACCTACACGGAGCCGGAAATCGCCCATGTAGGACTTTATGAAAGTCAGGCCGGGCAAGAGGGTATCAAGATCGATACCTTTACCCGCAAGCTGGATGAGGTCGACCGGGCAATTCTGGAAGGGAACACCAGCGGTTTCGTCAGGGTTCACGTGCGCAAGGGTACGGACAAGATCCTGGGGGCCACCATAGTGGCGGCCAATGCCGGAGACTTGATTTCAGAAATAACCCTGGCCATGACGCATAATCTGGGGCTTAAGCAGATAGCCGCAACCATTCATCCCTACCCCACCCAGGCTGAGGCCATTCGCCAAATTGGAGACGCTTACAATCGAACCCGGCTGACACCTTTTGCCAAGTCTTTTTTTGCCCGCCTCATGGCTTGGCG
>JALVRI010000007.1 GCA_027031325.1 Desulfobacteraceae bacterium | reverse complement strand
ATGCAGGTCTTGGAATTGCTCCAGCAGGGCAAGCAACCGCCCGGTTATGGCCTCCTTTTTCGAGCGGGGCGTATGCAGTCCAATCCTGAGTCCCGGTGGCAAAATTCGACGGGCAGCCTCCAGCTGGACCTCAAGAATGATCTGTTCCCGCCGGCTGCCTGTTTCCAACCCGATTTCACCGATTCCCAAACAAAGGGGATGCTTCATCAGCGGGGCCAACAAGCCCTCAACCTGTTGGGGTTGCAGGTCATCGGGAATATCGCGGGGATGGATTCCGGCCAGGAAAAAGGACACCAGGCCCTGATCCCAGGCGGCCTTTTCAACCGCCCGGCTTTGTCTCAGAAAGTAGTTTTCCAGGTCCTTCACGCTGGTAATATTGCCCCCAAAAGACCATGAAATGACAGCACAGTCATGTTCTTTCCACCATTTTATCCGCTCCGGAAAATGGCGGGCCACCAAATCGAGATGAACGTGACTGTCCACCAGCCTTACTCCGCCCATCGGTTTCTCCCCCTGGTTGCAGCCGGCTCTTTTCTCGTCACCGGCATCCAAATGTCGGGCCCGCTCCAAAAAGTTCTCTTAGCAGGCTTGCTTTGAGAACGCGGAAAAGATGGGCCCTGCAGTTACAGTCGCTGCATCCGAAGCCGTCGATTCCCGCGCAAAGGTCGGGCCGGCCTGCCAGGGCTTCCGCCCAGTGATGTTCCCACTTGAAATCCTCAAGGCTTGCCCCGATGAAAACCAGGTCAGCGAATTTGCGCAGGTAATCCACGTGCCAGCGCGGCCTTGTGGCCGGCCGCAAGTGATGCTTCAACCTGGCCCGCAGGCCACCCGGCCCGAAGGCGCTGCCAATGTAAATATAGTAGCCCTTGGGAAAGTGCAAGCGTCCCAAGCGGCCGGGTGATATTTGACGGTCGCGGTCAAGTTGCATGACAAGCACATAGGTACCCGGGCATCCGGGCAGGCTCTGAGCCGAAGGGCTTTGCCGGTCCCAAAGGCCCACCAAGTCGGATACCGGCAACCAATTGATCTTTTCTTCCATCATCGACACAACGATTAGCGCCCAATTCGCCCCTCGGCTGCTGAATCATGCTTCAAACCCAGGTTAATTATCGATCCTGAACGGGCTACGGCTCAAGTCGATGGGCATTTCAGCCGATTTAAGGGTGTGAAGAGATGACCACCGCCTGGCTGGTTTGCAAACATAAAACAAACAGGGTTAACTCACATGCCTACCATTCAATCAGACCCGGGCAGCCATGATCCTATCAGTGCCGATAGCCTCTTTCAATTGGCATTTTCAATGCCCAGGGAACAATTTCAACGCCTCATCCTTCTTGGATGGCGACCGGTAACCCATTTACCTGCCGGCCGCCGGAAAAAATATCAACAGGTCATCCAAAAAGCCAAAGATGCTGCCACGAAGTTGCCGGCCGAGGTGCTGGTTTTTGAGGATCAAGGCAACCTGGTTATTGAATTTGCCATCGAGCCGGTCATCAAAGCTGAACTCTGTCTGACCCTGACCGGCAACATCCTGACAATCGATCGCTGTCCCCTTCCCAGGACAAACCAGGATGCCACCGGCATCCGGAGAAGGGCTGTCATTCTGCCCCCGGAAGTAACCGCCGACAAGATCAAGGCCCGGATCGTAGAAAACCACCTCAGGATCGAAGTTCGAAGAACATGTCATTGAAAAAGACACATTCTGCCGGCCGTTTCGCACGTTGCCTCATTGCAATGGTACTGTTGTCCTGGATTCTGCCCGCCTGCCCCGGGGCCGAAGCCGCTACCATCATCCTCCGTTCGGGGGAAAAATTTTCCACATCCAGGGCCTGGAAAGAAGGCTCAACGGTCAAATTCTATTTGCACGGCATAGTAGTCGGGGTCCCCGAGGACGATGTGGACCGGATCGTAAAGGATACCCCGGCCCGGCCGTCTTTGCCGCAAAGCGGCGGCAGCTTGCCGGCCCTCAAGACGGACACCCTCAAACCGCCTCGCGATATATCCGCGCGCTCCAAGGGTTTCCCGGACCGGTCTTCCGGCCAGGCGCATGACCGCACCCCGCTTGCCCAAAAACATCTCCGGCGCACCGATGCCGGGGAGCCTGCCGCAATCGATCATCTGCCTTTCGAGGGGATGCGTTGGAAAATGAGACCTGCGGCCTTGGGCCGGCTTGAAAAGATCAAGACCGAAGACCTGTATGGCGGAATCGTCCAGTATGTTTGGCAGGACAAACCTTTGTGCTGGGATGAGGTGGAACTCGACGGACTGACCTTCGGCTTCTGGCGTGATCGGCTCTATTCGATAACCATGTGGGTATACGGCTGGCCCCGTTTTCAGCTCATGCGCCGGAAAGTTTTTGCCCGCTACGGGCGTATCCGGCCCTCCAGGAAAGACAGGCCCAAATATGCCTGGATCGGCAAACAAACAGACGCCCTGCTCGAGTTCGACCGTAAACTCAACACTGGCATTTTCTGGCTGCGCTCCCGGACCTTGGATCAATTGGCAAAAAAGCTCTATCCATGATTCAGCCGGCCCCCGCCAAAGCCAGCCCGGCCATGGCCACCTCCTGCAAAACTTTTACCCCGCCTGGATAAGGAA
>JALVRI010000006.1 GCA_027031325.1 Desulfobacteraceae bacterium | reverse complement strand
TACGTTGATCCCGATCAGGGCCGTATTGACCACCGGGACGTTCCTGGAAGGGGTAGTGTCACGAATGGGTATCATCGGCTTTCCCGTTTGTCATGGCCGACAGAATTGTCAAGCCGTCTGGATTTCCATACTGATGTCCACCGCTTTGGCCGAATGGGTCAGGGCCCCGCAGGAGATGATATCGACACCGCAGGCGGCAAGGTCAGGCAGACTCTCCAGGGTAACGCCTCCGGATACTTCCACAAGCGCCCGGCCGGCAATGGTATCCACCGCCCGGCGGATCTGGTCCAGGTCCATGTTGTCCAGCATGATCACGTCGGCCCCTGCTTCCAGGGCCTCCAGGACCTGGTCCATGTTTTCCACCTCGATTTCAATTTTGAGCAGGTGGCTTGAGCGTTGCCTGAGGCGTTTGACGGCCTCGCCGATTCCACCGCAGGCAACCAGGTGGTTATCCTTGACCAGGATACCGTCGTAAAGGCCCATCCTGTGGTTCAAGGCCCCGCCCATGCGCACGGCGTATTTTTCCAGCACCCGCCAAGCGGGGGTTGTTTTGCGGGTATCGACCAATCTGACCTTGCAGTTGCCGCAGCCCTCCAGGGTTTCGACATACTTGCGGGTCAGGGTGGCGATTCCGGAAAGCCGCTGGAGAAAGTTCAGGGCGGTCCGTTCGGCCTGGAGCAGGGCTTGCAGTTTGCCGCTCACCTTGGCCAGGGTTTGTCCCTTGGACGCTTTTTGGCCATCTGAAAGGTCGGTGGTCAGCCGGGCATCAGGGTCCAGGCGCTGAAATACCTTCTTGGCCATCTGGAGACCGGCCAGCACCAGTTCTTGCTTGGCAATCAGGATCCCCGTGCCCCTCATGTCGGCGCCGATCAATTCCATGGTCGTAAGGTCCCCCGGGCCGATATCTTCCTCGAGAGCCAAGTCTATCAAGCGTTCAGAAAGTTCCATGCTCATACCAGCTTTTCGATCTTTTCCAAGGTGGCTTCCAGCTTTTCCTTCCGCTGGGCCGTTTCCAGGCGCCTGTCTTTTACCTTGGCTACAACCTCGGCCGGTGCCTTGCGGAGAAAACCGTCGTTTGACAATTTCTTGTCCAACCCCGCCAATTCCTTTTCCAGCTTTCCGATTTCCTTGTTCAAGCGGGCGATTTCTTTGCCGAAGTCGACTATGCCGGCCAGTTCCACGCAAACAGTCGCCTGGCCGGCAAGCGCCATTGCCTCGGTTGCTGAGCGCTCCAGCTCTGCTTCGACCTCAAAGGATTTGAGGCGCGCAAGGTCTGTGATCAGATCCTTTTGTCTTTCCAGCAGCCCGGCTGCCGCTCCCCGGGCCTGGACTCTGACCGCCAGGGCCGTACCGGGAGCGATGTTCATCTCGCCGCGGATATTGCGAACAGCAGTTATAATTTCGATTACCTGATCCATCTCGGCCCGGATGCGATCCTTGTCCCAGCTGTCGTCAAGGTAGAGCCCGGGTGAAGGATATGCGGCCCGCATGATCGAATTCCGGGTTCCCGGGAGCTTGTGCCAGATTTCCTCGGTGACAAAGGGAATAAAAGGATGCAGCAGGATCAGCACGTCGTGCAGGACACGCCAGAGGGTTTGCCTTGCGGCCAGGTGCGCCTCCGCCTTGTTTTTGTCGTAAAGGGCCGGCTTGGCCGCTTCCAGGTACCAGTCGCAGAATTGGTGCCATACGAAACGGTAGACCGCACCGGCGGCCTCGTTGAAACGGTATTCGTCCAAGGCCTTTTCCACCTCGACGGTTACCCCGGCAAGCTGGACCAGGATCCAGCGGTCGGCCAGGCTCAGGCTGCCGCTTTCGATTTCCGGGTATCCCTGGTCAAGATGCATAAGGGCGAAACGGGCCGCATTCCACAGCTTGTTGATGAAGTGGCGGTAACCTTCGACCCTTTTTTCAGAAAGCTTGATATCACGGCCCTGGGCGGCAAATGCGGCCAGGGTGAAGCGGAAGGCATCGGTGCCGTAGTGCTCGATAACGTCCAGGGGATCGATGACGTTGCCCTTGGACTTGCTCATCTTCTTTCCTTCTTCGTCGCGTACGAGGGCATGGACGTAAACGTCCCGGAAGGGGACATCGCCCATGAAGTGGATTCCCATCATCATCATCCGGGCCACCCAGAAAAAGAGAATATCGAAACCTGTCACCAGCACCGACGTGGGATAGAAGGTCTTGAGCAGGGGAGTCGGCTCCGGCCAGCCCATGGTGGAAAAAGGCCACAGGGCCGAGCTGAACCAGGTGTCGAGCACGTCGCTTTCCTGGACCAGCTGGGCCGAACCGCATTCCGGGCATTTTTGTGGCGTTTGTTCCTCAACTGTCAAGTGCCCGCAAGCGTCACAGGTCCAGGCCGGGATCTGGTGGCCCCACCAGATCTGGCGTGAGATGCACCAGTCTTTGATGTTGCGCATCCATTCGTAATAGGTCTTGGTCCAGACCTGGGGAATGATCCGCGTTTTACCGGTCTCGACCGCTTCTATGGCAGGTTCGGCCAGGGGTTTGGCCTTTACGAACCATTGGCGGGACAGGTTCGGCTCAACCACGTTCTTGCAACGGTAGCAATGACCGACAGCGTGCTTGTGATCTTCTA
>JALVRI010000005.1 GCA_027031325.1 Desulfobacteraceae bacterium | reverse complement strand
CCGGGGGTCAAGCGCCTTTTTCTTCCGGCCGGCAATACCATCGCCATGCCGACCGCCGCCCTTGCAAGAGTATGCCGCCATGCAAGGAGGCTTTTCCCGGGCCTGGAGAGGATCACCGTATACGGTTCCTGTCAGTATATCCATCAAAAAGGATTGGAACAGCTCCGGGCACTCAGGCAGGCCGGCTTGTCCAGGATCCACGTAGGGATTGAGACCGGGGATGAGCAGATTTTGAAAGACATTCGCAAGGGTACCCGGCCGGAGCAGCAAGTCGAAGCCTGCCGGTGGGTCAGAAAAGCCGGTATCCAGCTCCACGTGTACGTCCTGCTGGGAATCGGCGGCAGGCAAGGCAGCAGCAGGCATGCCCGGAACACGGCCCGGCTGCTGAACGCCATTGCGCCGGACTGTATCCGCCTCAGGACCTTTGTGCCCAAGATCAATACTCCCATTTTGCGACAGGTGCTGGACGGCGGTTTTCAAATGCTCGGCCCTCACCAGGTACTGGATGAAACAGCGGCCATCCTCGAGGCCCTGACGGTAAATTGCCGGTTGACCAGCGATCACTATACCAACTACATTGACCTGAACGGAAATTTGCCGGAAGATTTGCCCGCCCTGCTGGACAAACTGGCTGCAGCCCGGCAGAGGCCCGAAAGCAGTTTCCGGCCTTTTTTCATAGGTACCCAATAAAGGGTTGGCAGGTACCTCATTCCCATACCCAAGATCTGTTCCTCTACCCCGGAAAGGATGTGAAGTATATGGTGAGTTTCGAGTCATTGACAGCAAGGCGGGACAAGATAGCCGTGGTCGGCCTCGGATACGTGGGCCTGCCCCTGGCTGTTCATCTGGCCCATCATTTTGATGTGGTCGGTTTCGATTTGAAAGCCGAAAGAATCGCCGAACTTGCGGCCGGCCGTGATCGTACCCTGGAGGTCAGCCCCCAAGAGCTGGCAGGGGTCGATATCCACTTCAGCGACGATCCCGGAATACTTGGTTCCTGCCGGCTAATAATCGTTGCCGTACCTACTCCCATCGATGAATATCGCATACCCGACCTGACTCCCCTGAAAAGCGCCTCCCGCACAGTCGGACAACAGTTGGTACCCGGCTCCTGCGTGGTTTTCGAATCGACCGTCTATCCCGGGGCCACCGAAGAGGTCTGCCTGCCAATCATCGCCCGGACCTCCGGCCTGGTTTTCGGCAAAGATTTTACCATCGGGTACTCACCGGAGCGGATCAATCCCGGTGACAAGGTCCACAGCCTGGACAAGATCGTCAAAGTGGTTTCCGGCTCGGATGCCGCCACCGCCGAGATGCTGGTCAAGGTATACGGCAGGGTCGTGCCGGCGGGCATCCACCGGGCTTCTTCCATAAAGGTGGCCGAGGCGGCCAAGGTGATCGAGAATACCCAGCGGGACCTGAATATCGCCTTGATGAACGAGCTGGCCATGATTTTCGACATCATCGGCATCGACACTCTCGAAGTGCTGGAGGCGGCCGGGACCAAGTGGAATTTCCTGCCCTTCAGACCCGGCCTGGTGGGTGGTCATTGCATCGGGGTCGACCCTTATTATCTGACCTTCAAGGCCGAAGCCCTGGGCTATCATCCTGAGATGATTCTTGCCGGCCGGCGGATAAACGACCAGATGGGAAAGTACATCGCCGAACGGACCGTGAAAATGCTGATAAGTGAAGGCAAGCAGGTCAAGGACGCCTCGGTGGCGGTGCTGGGCCTGACTTTCAAGGAAGATGTGCCTGATTTGCGAAATACCAGGGTGGTGGATATAATTTCAGAGCTCAGGGACTACGGTGTAAAGGTACGGGTTCACGATCCACTGGCCGACCCGCGGGAGGCCCGGTTGTATTACGGTTTGGAGCTGAGTGCTTGGAAAGAACTGGTGGGAGTGGATGCAGTGGTCTTGGCCGTTGTTCACGCTTATTACCGTGAAAAGGGCCTGCCGGCAGTGGCCGGGCTGTGCACCGACGGCAAGCCGGTGGTGGTCGACGTAAAGTCGGCTTTCAACCCTGAACAGGCCCGGTCGAAGGGCATTTCCTACTGGCGGCTGTGAAAGGCCGGCATTAATATTGCGGGCCCGGCGCAGTCCATTCAGCCTTTGGTGCACCCAAGCAGTGTTGGCTCTGCGGGTTGGCATATCCTTTGCTTTGATATTTAGACAGCCTATACTATCGCTCAGGGCGCAAAGGATGAATGCCATGTCGTTTGAACTTAAAAAGCGGTTACCTAAGGAGCTGAACATGCAGTGTTATGCATGTGAAAAAGAAAAGGCTGTCTTTGTCTGCCGATATAAAGTGGGTGAAATGGTTATCCAGGTTTGCCTTTGTGAAAAGTGCATGCAAATAGACACCGAACGTTTATTAAAACATACTTTGGGTATTGCTTTGGACGATGAGCCGGCCCCTGGTTCCGACTCCGACTCCCGCCCCGGACAGACCCCGATCAATTACCGCAGGTCGCTTCTGTGCTGACCGCAGCTGAGGCTCCGGCAAGATTTACTTCTCAAGCAAATGTGTTCATATTAAAGAAAAAAACAGTTGTTACGGATTTTCCACCTGACCGGTGAGATGGAGCCCTTGAAAAAA
>JALVRI010000004.1 GCA_027031325.1 Desulfobacteraceae bacterium | reverse complement strand
GTGATCAATTCCTGGATCCATTCGGGCGGCAAGTACGATCTGGTCTCCATGGCCGATCCGTTGGTGGATCTTTTCATCCGCGGGATCGGTACCCATGAGGCTGATGGACAATAGCCGGATTCATGGCTGATCGATAATGCGTAAAATACAAGAGGGAGAAAACTCATGGCACAGGTAGTCGCCGATCGCAAAGATGTCGATTTCGTTCTGTTTGAGCAGTTGGAAGTGGATCAACTGAGCAAGCACGAAAAGTTTGCCGAGTTCAACAAAAAAACCGTTGAACTGATAGTTGCCGAGGCCCGCAACCTGGCGGTCAAGGAAATCCTGCCCACCCAGAAAGAAGGTGACGATCAGGGTTGCGTTTTTGAAAACGGCAAAGTGATCGTGCCTGAATGTTACAAGCGCGCCTGGGAACTGTTCCTGGAGGGTGAGTGGCTGGCCCTTCCGGAGGACCCGGAATACGGCGGCCAGGGGATGCCCCGGACGGTTGCCATGGCCTGTGGTGACTATTTCAACGGCGCCAATTACGCCTTCATGATGTATCCTGGCCTGACCCACGGGGCGGCCCTGCTGGTGGAAGCTTTTGGTTCGGAAAAGATCAAGAAGCTCTTTTTGAAAAACATGTTTACCGGCAAGTGGACCGGGACCATGCTCCTGACCGAACCTGAGGCGGGTTCCGACGTGGGTGCCCTTAGAACCAGCGCCGTCAAGAACGACGATGGCACCTATTCCATCAGCGGCAACAAGATTTTCATCTCTTCCGGCGAGCACGACCTGGCCGAGAACATCATCCATCCGGTGTTGGCGCGTATCGAAGGTGCCCCCGAGGGGACCAAGGGGATTTCACTTTTTCTGGTTCCAAAGTACTGGGTGAATGACGACGGCAGCCTGGGCGAATTCAATGACGTTGTTTGTACCGGGATCGAGGAAAAAATGGGTATCCATGGCAATCCTACCTGTTCGCTCACCCTGGGAGGCAAGGGCAGGTGCCGGGGCTACCTGCTGGGCGAGGAAAACAAGGGTATGCGGGCCATGTTCCTGATGATGAACGAAGCCCGCCTCCTGGTCGGGATGCAGGCAATGGCCTGTGCCAGCGCATCATATCTCAATGCCGTTAATTACGCCCGCCAGAGAGTCCAGGGACGCCACCTGCTGAAGATGATGGATCCTGCGGCTCCCTCGGTACCCATCATCCAGCATCCGGATGTCCGCCGCATGTTGCTTCACATGAAGGTGTACGTTGAGGGCATGCGCAGCCTTCTTTATTATGTGGGCATGCTTACCGACCGCAAGCAGGTCGCAGGAGATGAAGAAACAAGGGCCAAATGCCAGGGTCTGATCGACCTTCTGATACCGGTCTGCAAGGGATACGTCACCGACCGGGCATTCGAGATCTGCAGCCTGGGGGTTCAGGTTTACGGTGGTTACGGTTACATCCGTGACTATCCCCAGGAGCAGCTCTTGCGGGATTGCCGGATCACCATGATTTACGAGGGCACCAACGGAATCCAGGCCATGGATCTGCTGGGCCGCAAGCTCGGCCTGAACAAGGGCAAGCCGATCATGGACCTGATGGGTGAAATCCAGCAGGTCATCGCCAGGGCCAAGGAATCAGAAACCCTGGCTCCCCTGGCGGCCGGCCTGGAAAAGGCCCTCAACCGGCTGGGAGAGGTGGCCATGCACATCGGCGGAAAGGCCATGAGTCCCGAGGTGTTGAAGGCATTTGCCTTCGCCCATCCCTTCCTGGAAGTTTCAGGTGACGTGGTGATGGCCTGGATGCTGCTTTGGCGGGCGGTCATTGCTGCTTCAAAGCTGTCCGGGAGGATCAGGAAAAAGAAAGACAAGCTCTTTTATGAAGGCCAGATCAAAAGCGCCGAGTACTTCACCCGGGTTGTCCTGCCGGCCACGATGGGCAAGATGGATGCGATCATAGCCATGGATGGCGCGGCCGTGGATATCGAAGAAGACGCCTTCGGAGGAAAATAGGAAAAAACGTGTCTTGAGAGCCGGGAGACAGGGGCGGTTGGGTAACTATCCGGCCTGTCTCTGCCGGCTTTTAATTTTTAAGCCGGATTATGCACTTCAAATGCCTTTGCCTGCCCTCCGCCTCGCATCTTGGCCGAACTCGCAAGCTGTAAAATCCGGGTTCAACTTTGGGACTGCCTCTTTTTGAGTTCCTCGGCCCGCAGGTCCTTTTTCAGGACTTTGCCCACGTTGGATTTCGGCAGTTCAGACCGGAATTCGATCTCAGTAGGCCATTTGTACTTGGCAAGCTTGTCGTGGCAGTATTCTATCATCTCCTGCTCGGTCGCCGTTTCTCCCGCTTTCAGGACAATGAAGACCTTGACCGCCTCGCCCCGCTTCGGGTGGGGAATGCCGATGGCCGTGGCTTCCAGCACCTTGGGATGTTCGAAATAGACCTCCTCGATATCGCGGGGATAGACGTTGTACCCACCGGAGATGATCATGTCTTTCTTGCGGTCGACGATATAGAAATACCCGTCTTCGTCCATCCGGCCGATATCCCCGGTATGCAACCATCCGTCGGTCAGGCTGGCGGCCGTGGCGTCGGGGCGTTTCCAATAGCCCTTCATTACTTGGG
>JALVRI010000003.1 GCA_027031325.1 Desulfobacteraceae bacterium | reverse complement strand
TGCTGCTTTTCCGGCCTACCCCGATCACCGCCGCCATGATCAGGATCCCGCCCATGATTACCAGGATGTTCCGGCGCACAAAATCCGAAAGACCGACCAACAGGAGGGTTATGGCCGGCATGGCCAGGCCCATCTCACTAAACAGCCCGGTTATCTTGGGAACAACGTAATACAGCCAGAAGACAAGGCCTCCGCCGATGGCAAAAAAGACCATGGCCGGGTACATCAGGGCCTGCTTGGTGTCACTGATGATGCCGTGGACCCGTTTGAGATGATCAGAAGCGTCTCTTAGCATCTTGTCCAGGCGGCCGGTTTCTTCCCCCATCCGGATAAGATGAACCACCGTCCTGGGGAAAACATGAGGGTATTTGGCGGCGATCTCGGAAAGCACCATTCCGCTTCGGATACCGTTGATAATATCCTGCATGTCTTTTTGAACCTGCTTTTGCTCAACCCCGGCAGCGGTCTCTTCAACAGCGGTTGTAAGCGGCATACCAGATTTCAGCATCAGGGACAGGTTGCTCAAAATCTCCGCCAGCAGCGGCCGCGGCAGCCGGCGGCGAAATCTCCAGGTCAGCATGCGCATCAGAAAGTCTGTCACGGGTCCCAAGGGACGCACGAACAAGGCTATGCTTCCGTCGCGCTCCAGGTGGGATACGGCTGACATGGCATCACGGTAAGGCAACTGGATGAAACCCGAGCTCACCCTGCCGTCAGGTGCTATGCATTTGTAGCGGTAATACTTCATTGTTGAGCCTGCAAGCCAGGTCACCTGCCTGGCGGATATTTCCAAGTATGCGGATCGCCTCTTCGGTGGTGGTGATACCCTCGATAACCTTGCGCACGGTTATATCGAAGATGTCTATGTAGTTACTCTCGGCGGCCTGCCGGGCCATGCAGCTCAGGTCGGCCTCCTGTTCTATCAGCAAGGCCAATTCCCGGTCGACGGTCAACAACTCGTAGACCAGGGTGCGGCCGAAGTACCCGCTTCCATTGCAGACCTGGCACCCCTGGCCGCGGTAAAGGGCGGTTATCTCCGGTCGCTTGAGATAGGCCTTCTCTTCTTCACTTGCTTTGTACTCCACCTTGCAGTTGGAGCATATCTTTCTCACCAGGCGCTGGCTCACAACCCCGATGAGGGCATCGGCCACCAGGAAGGGCCGGATACCCAGGTCCTTGAGACGCGGGATGGCCCCAAGAGCACTGTTGGCGTGCATCGTGGAAAGGACAAGATGGCCGGTCGTGGATGCGGTCACGGCGGTGGCCGCCGTTTCAGCGTCCCTGATCTCGCCCACCAGGATGACATCCGGGTCGTGACGCAAGAAGTAGCGAATGGCACTTGCAAAAGTGTAACCTGCCTTTTCGTTGACCTGGGTCTGGCGCAAGAGGGGAATCTCGTACTCGATCGGCTCTTCGACCGTGATGACGTTCTTTTCCAACAGGTTCAGCCTGCGGATTCCGGCATAAAGGGTGGTGGATTTTCCCGAACCTGTCGGGCCGGTCAGAAGTATTATCCCGAATGGTTCGTTGAAGATCTTCTCCACGATCCGGATGTGTTCCTTGAGAAAGCCGAGTTCTCCCAGCCCCATGATGGCACTTTCCATGGGCAGTATCCGCAGAACCATGTTTTCACCCTGGGGGGTGACGATCGTGGAGACCCGGAAGTCATACACATTGTTCAGGATTGTCTCTGTGAAACGGCCGTCCTGGGGCAGCCTTTGCTCGGCGATGTCCATGTCGGCTTTCATCTTGATACTGGCAACCAGCCGCGCAAGCGAAGGCGGGACCGCCAGCACCGGCATCATAACCCCGTCAACCCTGAAGGATATGTTGATCGATCGTTTCGTGGGCCGGATGTGGATATCGGTGGCCCGCATCTTGACCGCCAGGTGGAGCAGGTGTTTTATCAATTTGTCCATGCCCCTGGCCATCTCCATGTCCTGGGACAGGACATTGACTTCGTTTTCAATTAGCTTTTCAACCGGGTTTTCCAGGAAGTAGTAAAACCGGTTGGCCGCGTTGATTATCTTCTTACGCTCTGCAATGTAAAAAATGGGAGTAAGACCGGTCTGGCGGGCCACGATTTGCGACAGGTTCCTGTCATCTACGTTGTTGACGGCCACTTCCACCGTGTTGTCGATCCGCCGCAATGGAAGAAAAACGTTGTTGAGGCACAGGTTCTTGTTGAACATTTTCAACAGGGCCTCGTCTGCGGGAATCGTATCCACATCGATGTAAGGTATTCCCCTTTGCTCCGAAAGGGTCTCCACCACATCGTACTCGGTGACGAAACCGAGCCTTTCGATCAGTTCGCCCAGCCTCTCCCCGGTGATCTTCTGCTCCTGAAGAGCATACTGGATATGGGCTTCGGTTATCAGCCCCTTTTCCTTGAGCAACACTCCTAAGGGTTTTTTGTTTTCTTTTTCAACCATGGGACTGATTCTCCTGGATGTTGAACATCAAAAATACAGTCTCCGGGTCAGCCGTGCCGGTGACTTTAAGGCCCCGGGCGCGCTGGAAATCGACCACGGCCCGCAACAGCCCCCTGCCCACCATCCCGTCGATCTTGCCTTTGTAGTAACCCTTTCCGGCCAGTATGTGCTGGATGGCGACTATCTCCGGCCCCTTGTAATCGTAGTAAAAGTTATTCACCACCACCGGGGGGCGCCAGAAAAGGAGCCTTGCCTGGGCACCCGAGGCTTTTTCCCTGAAACGGAGAATATTGAAACGCGACTCCAGGCGGGTTGGGATCTTCGAGAACCTTACCATCTGCCATCCGGTGTCCCGCATTATCCGGCGCCCAAGAGCAGGTAAAGCGTCTTCTGCAATGGCCTTTTGCAAGTCATGGCTGTATTGGGCCAGACCGTAACATTCAAGAAAGCGGGTGATGCTCTCTTTCCGGCAGGAAACAGAAGCAGCTGGCGGAAGGTTTGAACGGCGGGAGACTGCCGTGTCGGCAAGGGCCGGCCGGGGGCTGGAAACCATGCGGATATCGATCAAAGCCGCCGCCCGCCTGAGCGTATCGATGTTGGACAGTCCTGCCGCCAGCAGCAGGCCACAGCCAACGGCCGCCGCTACGGTCCATCTGGGAACCCGAAATAAGGTCCTGCGGCCGGGCCATAGATCGGCTGCGGCCTCGGAAACCACCCGGCGATCGATTCTGCGGCGGCCCCGGGCAAAGGCGGCGTAAAAACACCTGTCCATGAGGCTGTTTACCCGTCGCAAATTGCCTTTGGAATGCCTGAAAATTGCGCTTACCGCCGCTGCGGTGATTTGTACCTGGCCATGGTTGCCGGCGACTGCAAGTTTGAAAGCCAGGTAATCGGCCACTTCCTTTCTCTTCAGAGGGCGGGCGTATTTGCGCAGCATGATGCGGCTGTCAAGCTGGCGCAGGCGTTGGTCGGCCAAACACCTTTCAAGTTCCGGCTGGCCCACCAGCAGGATCTGGACCAGTTTCTTCCGGTCAGCCTCGAGGTTGGATATCATGCGGACAAGCTCAAGGCTTTCTACGCTCAGGTTCTGGGCATCGTCGATTATGATGGCGCAATTTCTTCCCAGCCGGTCGGCATACAGGACGAAGCGGTTTAAGCAGCTCATCAGTTGAGCCACCGAGGGCCGGTTTCCTTTGTACCGGATCTTAATTCCGAAATCCTCGATGATGGCCTGGAGAAGGTCGGCTTCCTGGACCGAGGTGTGCAATACCATGGATGTCACCACCCCTGCCTTCTCCAGCATGGCCACGATCCTGCGGCTGATGGTGGTCTTACCGAGGCCGATGTCACCGGTCAGGACGAAAAAGCCCTTCCGGCAGCAGATACCATGCACGATCTCAGCCACGATCTGCTCAATGTTTTCAGAAGAAAAAAAGTGGCAGTCGTCCGGTGCGACCGGGAAAGGGTTGTGGGTAAACTGAAAAAACTCCAGGTAACTTTCGGTCATGCCTTGCTTTAAATCTTCTACCTCAGCCATCTGACTACCACCTGCCTTTCATTGCGCCCTTGCCTGATCAATACCTTGCCCCCGGCCGCATCCCGACGGCCGTCAACCATCTCGTCCATCCGGGCCGCGCTTTGGGGCGACAAACCATAAACGAAGATCGAGCCGGGCCTTACGAGGACAAAGACATTTTCAGGCGCCCTTCCGATCAGGCTGATCCGGTAATGCCATTTGACCCGCCCGTTGGACAGGGGCACGGCGACACCCGATCGCTCCATCCGGCCGGCAAGCTCGGCCATGTATTCCTCCCGCCGGCCTGGAATGTCGGGGGGCCAAACGCCCTGGCGGGCATCGAACTGCAAGGCTGCAACTTCCCAGGCCAGCATGTAATCATTGACAAAGCGGCAGATCGCGCTCCGGTTTAAAAAAGACACCCCAAAAATGACAATCGCCGCCGCTGTCACCAGGTAAATCAGCAGACTGACCAGTCGCTCGATAAGTTCGGTCGGAGCCGCTGAAATCGGCTCTTGGGCCGATTCGATCCTCATGCCGCCATCCAAGCTTGCCGTCAGCGCTCCAGGACATCCAGCCACCGCCCGATCCGATCATCTTCGGGAAAGCGCAGGTAAAGCTGTTCCAAAACCTCTTTCGCCCTCCGGAGGCGCCCGGTTTTTATCTGCACAACCGCCAGGTTGATCGCCGCCTCCAGGTCGTCGGGATCAACTTCCAGAATATGGTTGAGCTGGGCTTCGGCTTCCTGCAAGCGTCCGGTCTTGATCATCCAGTAGGCCCTGAGCTGCCTTACGATCAGGTTGCCTTCCCCCTTTATCGCCGCCAGGCTATCGAGCAGCAAACCAGCCTTTGCGAAATCCTTGCCGTCCATGGCCCTGCGGATATCGGCTACCAGGGAGGCGGTCTGTTTTCTCTGCCTTACCAGACGAGTTATGATTCGATCCCTTTCAGCGGCCGCCGGCCCGGAAACGTCCTGTCCTGCGCCTTTATCCCCGGCAGGCGGCGGCACCCCGGCAACTTTCGCTGACACCTTGGCAACAATCCGGGGAGGTGCCGTTTGGGACGGCATTTTTTCGTCTTTCCCGGTATTTGAGACGGCATCATCCTGCTTGGAGCCGGGCGCTTGCTTTGCAACCGGCCTCAATCCTTTTGCCGGCTGGAAAACCACATCCGCATCAGGCTCAACGGCAATCGGTGAAGGCTCCGAATCCGTCGGCCGGACGGTGTCAAAGGGCTCCAGGCCCGCTTCTTGCCCGGCCCACCCCTTGACCTGGTGAATCCAGAGCACGGCAACCCCGCCTGCCACCACCAGCAACAAGGCTGCAAAGCGCCAGGCAGGCCGCAGGGCACCCCGCCCGGAGCCGCTATCAGCCTGCCTGCCGTCAGCAGCCCATGATTGTCTTTCAAGCTTTGACAATGCCTTGAATATTACACTCATACCAGTTTGACACTCAGTATCAGCACGAGCTCCCGCGACTCGGTCCGCTCGTACTCGTGCTTGAAGAGGTATCCCAGCACGGGAATGGCCGACAGGAAAGGGACTCCCTTGTCAACCCTGATTTTGCGGCGATCGATAAGGCCGCCCAAAACAGCCACGTCACCGTCGTGCAGAGCGATTGTCGAGCTGATCTCCCTGATGTCGACTTCCGGCAGGGAAATGCTCATCCCTTCGCTGACTTCGGTTTCTTCGAGGCTGTTGCGGTCAACGTCACTCTTGATGGGATTTATCAAGAGGGTTATACGGCCCGTGCCGTCTATGAACGGCACAACCCCGAGGATCAGTCCATCGAAGACGGTTGAAATCTCTACATCGGTTGAAAAATCCTGGGTGTTTCCGGTTGTGGTGCGGGTGGTCTCGACACTCTTCTTATACGTTATGGACGTTCCCACGCTGATAAGGGCGGGCTGACCGTGCTTGCAACGAATAGTCGGGTTGGAGACCACCTTGGCATCCCCGAAAGTCCGCAGGGCGTCTATGGTGGAGGTAAGTGACAGTTCGCCGGATGTCCCCGACAGGACAAGGCCGTCCTCGATCCCCCAGGAGACCTTGGTCAACTCCGTGGCCGCGTTGTCCAGGTTACGCAGCAGTTCCCAATCGATCCCGTATTCATACTTGTCGTAAAGCAAAACCTCGACTATGCGGGCCTCTATCAGAATCTGGCGGCTCATCATTTTCTTCAAATGGTTTACCATCCGTGCCACCGAACGGATCACCCGCGGCCTGTCTTTCACATAGAGCGTTCCTGAAATCTGGTTGATGGAATATTTTCCTTGCTCGCTCAGCAAGGGTTTGATCATCGCCTCGAGGATCTTGTAGGGGCTTTGCTCCGCCACCCCTTCTCCCCTGATCTTGAAACTTCCGGCCAGTCCCTGTGAAACGTTTTCTTCACTTGCTCCGAGCACGTCGCCGCCGACATCCAATTTGGATTCAAGGCGCGAGTCCATGAATCCCAGGCTGAAAATCTTCTCCTTGAACGGACAAATCCTGATGATGTCTCCCCGTACGATGTAATAAAGATCGTAAGCCGATAAGATCTCCCTGAGTACCGTGGCGGCCGAAGTATTTTCGAAATGGAGGGTCAGTTTGCGCTGTTCGTTCGAAATTTCCGGATCCAGGATAAAGCTTACACCGACGGCCTGAGAAAGCGCGTAGAGTATATTTTGCAAATTCTCATCGACCATGGAAAAGGAAACTTTCTGATCCCGCAGTGGATCGTACTGCGGCATGACCGGCTCGACTTCAGGAATTCTTTCTTTCTTTTTCTCCAGTCGGCTACGGTAAAATTGATTCGTATCGGCCAGCTTACCGTTCGCTTCTACTACTTCCCGGGGGATCTTCTCCGGGTGGTGCTTGCGGGGATTAAGCATGGAAGAAGGTCCCAGGCTGCAGCCGGCGACAATCAGAGTCGATACCGCTGACAACAAGAGGCCCTGAACAACAAATCTCTTCCGGCCTTTTCCTCTTTTCAGCTCAGCTGTCATTTTTCCCAACCTCTCCCATGGGTGAGACAACGTCTATCCATTGCCGGTATTTGCCCCGAACCAGCAGGATCCGCTTTGATTCCACCCTTGTGATCTTGACGCCCCCCGGAAGGCTGGCCCCCTCCGGGTAGAGCCGGCCGTCAATTACGCAAAAACGCCTCTTGGGCGAATAGAAGGCCATGGTAACTTTGTAATCCGCAAATCCGGACTCCCGGCCCTGCCTGCCGGAGTAGCGTCCGGCCGGCATGGGCAAATAACCCAGCAGCGACAGGTCCACAGCCTTGGAGCGGGCAGGCGGACCTCCGGCCAGCACCGGCATTGCGCGGTCCAGAACGTCTATCCGGGCCAGGACGTCCGGGGCCGGAACCTGGATGTCAGCAAGGGGTTTTACCGTCGGCAATTTGTGGCTGATAGCCGGGGCACCGGATGAAAGCAAGGGGTATAGAAATGCTACGATTGTGCCGCCGACAAGCCAGGAAACATATATGGCGCTGTGATATTTTCTTTTCATACAACTTTCCTGCTGAAACGAACCATAAATTCCGACCTGCGAATCAGGGTGTCGAAACGGCGTTCGATTATCCTGTAACCATCTTTTTCAAGGGCGGTCAGGATCTGTTGGTAATTACGAAAAGCGGTTTCGAATCCGGAATCTATCCTTCCGAAAATTTCCACTTCCAGCTCATTGTCCTTGTAGTCGGCTTTCAGGGACAACAAGCGGCAATCGGCCGACATGGCCCTTGACAGGCCGTTGACCAGCTTTTTCAAGGATGGAAGCTCGCGGACTGTTCTAACCTGTTCCAGGAAAGTAACCGTCGACTGGTAGTCTCCAAGGTTTATTGACTGCGGCATAGCTTGCTGGCGGCTTTCAACTTCCCTGATCAGGGAATGGAGGCGGCGGTGAATACCGGCGGCCTGGACATCGAAAAAGAGCCCGGCAGCGGCCAATAAGATGGCAAGCCCGCAGGTTGCCAGGGCCACCTTCGGAAACATGAGCCGGGCGGCATAAAGCAATCTGGCGCCCAGGGGCATGGCATGCAG
>JALVRI010000002.1 GCA_027031325.1 Desulfobacteraceae bacterium | reverse complement strand
TCTGCAAGTGCTCTGCACAGACCCAGGGAACTTGTTACCGGACCGCCGAAAATCATTGCCGGGTAAAAGGAGGGAATTATGTACAATAGCTTGAGCATTTAGGTTTCGATTTTCAATAAATGGCCTGAATGTGTATAGCAACCCTACCAAGATAATAACTTGAAGCAATGACGGGTGAAACGCTCGCAAAATGAACGATAGCTGAAGTTGGCTTCCCATCTTTTTCGCCCCATCTTACCCATGTGTGACGCCAATTGCTTGTTTTGCAAAAGAGTTACGATCTTTTCAGCAAGATCGGCCGTATTGCCAGGATCTAGATTGTAGCCTGTTATATCATCAAGGTTTATTTCGGCCCCGGCATCATGACAAGACGCAATTACGGGCAATCCATGCCGCATTGCCTCTACATAAACAATTCCGAAGCCCTCCACTTTGCTCGGGAGGGCAAACACGCATGCATTGTCCCAATATTCGGGCATCAGCTTTTCATCGACAAATCCGCACACCCTTACGCTTCCAGACAGACCGGCCTTCAAGACCTGATCCCTGAACATTGCCAGGCCGTCCCCTTGCCCGACAACAATCCATTTCGCATTGGGGATCTTTTTGATTACCCTCGGCCAAGCTTTTAATATCGCATGATGTCCTTTTTTGCTGTTTCTTATTATTCTACCTACAGTCAAGACCCGTGGCTCTTTTCTAGGTCTTTGCAAATACTTCATATCTTCTTCGGTCCCAAGCCAGCACACATTAGCATTTATAGATTTCAAAAATGGATGGTATTCACGCGCCGCTTCAAGGGTAAATACGCTGTTACTCAACACGTAATCAGACCTTTTCAATGTGACCAGGTTGATAATCCTTGATTCGTTCCAAACCTCGATCCCGTGCATCCACACCAATGACTTGGCGGTTTTTTTACCGATCAAGGCATGCGCCTTGGCCATGTGCACCGAGTCATAGAAGATCCAATCATATTTTTTAGCCATTTTCATCAATTTCAAAATGAATTCGACTTTGGATCCTCTGGCTGAGCCAAACGGAAGGTTTATACCCTCAGGTCGTGCAGAATCGCTGAAAGCAAGCAAGCGCGCTTTTATAACCCCATTTCCAACCAGGGTTTCGATTACCTTGGCCATTAAACGTGCGACCCTTGCAATACCGCCGTTGCCGGCTTTAAATGAGTCAGCGGCGATTAAAATTTTCGAACCCACATTATCTTTCCAATCAAGGCTTAAAACCTTGGTTCATTTCCCAGGTTTGATTGACAACATCTCTGTAACAGGCATAACCACCTGCCCTAAAATGAAATACATGAAAATTGCGTGCAAAAAACTGCCGATTGTAACAGGCACCATCCAGCCATTCATCTGCAGGCCCATTTTAATGCCGATGATTGCCACCGGTACGTAAAGATAATTTCCGTTTCTCAAATGGCACACAGAGTAACGGTTGAAAAACGACAAGAACAAAGAATATATGATTGACACCAGCACCAAACATACCCAACCACCATTCCAATAGGCCTCTCCGAAGATTCCCGGTGCGCTATTGGAATAATAATTTCCGGTGGCAATCCCGTTAAAATAATGTCCCATTGGAATCTCGGGCTTTTCCGGAAATATGAACCTTGGAACGAAAGTATAAACGGCAAGCAAAAGAGATTTTCCACGCCGTCCATGGTCATATTCATTCATGGCGAAAGCCTGAGCATTTGCATAATTAAGCCTTGTCCACCAACCTTGAACATGGATCATTTCACCATACAAATCAACGGGCTTCACGTATCGATAATTAACGATCGCGTCGTAGAATGCGGTAAGGCTTGATACGCCGGCCGGACTTTTATAAATCCTGGCCGCCAGTACAAATGGACTTAGGACAAAAACATATAATACGAATATTGAGACTGCCCAGCCGATTAACTTATTAAGATCTTTCTTGTAGGTATACACTGCGATGACAAGATATAGAAGTACCATAATAACTTCTGTTTTGCTGAATGTCATTGCAGATGTTACCAATTCCATGAACAGAAGTATCCATAAAAATATTTTATATTTATTGTCTTTTTTTGATAAAATGTAAAGTAAGATGACACTCTGGGAACCAAGATCGGCAAAGGTTGTTATTATTCCCGGAAGCGTGCATTGCAAGAGGCCGAGCTTGTATGGCCATGAAAAAGCAAATTGTAACAGCAATCCCACAAAGAGAAATACCGACGACACTTTTTTCAATGGGTATGATTTCAGCGGCAGCAGCCAATTCTGCTTTTTGAACCTGGTCAGCTTATGAAACAAGCAGGTAGACAGTAGAACAACTGAGATACCCACCGTATTCAGAATATTGGTCCGGAGAAGCATAAAACCATCTATCGCAAAGTACTCGTTGGCATAGGATATTGAGTCATTATTGCCGAACAGGAGCAGTAAAGGACCAAGGCCGCAAAACAAGCTGCATGACAACAAAAACCATGGAATCGGCGACCATATGGAAAAAGAATCATTTTTTACTTGCTTATACCCGATAATTGGACAGGATAGCATTATGAAAAGTGGTGGAACAAGATTGGCAAACCACAACAAGTCAGAGCATCTGGTTAACAATACGATTAGTTCCAAAAGCCATAGAACTGCCGGCAAGCAGACTAGCTTGTAAGCCAAACATCCCTTTGATTCTCTTTCGCCGGACATCAGGAGCCATCTTTGTCATTTATATATGCCTGGATCAACTTTTTAAGAGTATCGCCCAATCCGTAATGCGACTCAAGACATCTTCTCCTTCCAGCCAGGGCTATATTTTTCATGATTCCCGGCTTCCTCAGGTAAAATCCGATTTTATCTTTCAATTCATCAATCGAGTTAAAGAACTCCGCCTCCTTACCTTCTTGGAAAAGATTCAGATGTTCTTCGGTCCGCTCGGCGAGCATGAACACTCCGCAAAAAGGTATCTCAAAAGTCCTGGAAGTAGATTGCTCAGGAAAATACTTCGTCAACAGGCACAACCCTATCTTTGCCCCACATAAGGCCTTTGGATAACTTTCACCCCAGAGAGGCCCACCCAATATTATATTCCTTGTCCAGGGGGCAAATTTGGCATAATTGTTCCATGATGGACCATTTACCCGGATAATTCCATCGCCTGTCACGATGGAACGGATGCACTTGGCCCGGAATGGCTCAAACCGGCCGATAAAGCAAACATCAGAGCTATAATTTTTTTCTGCAAACATTGGGAAAAAGCGGGTTTCATCACAACCGTTCACCGTGACAACAATCCTTTTGGCCCCGGCTTGCCTGTATAAGTTGGTTTCAAAACCCTTGGTGGTCACCAACAAATCATAGAAGGGGATGCTTTTTTCAAAAAGACGGGACTTGCCATAAACCAGGGCTGTGTCTGGCGTAAAATGAATCAGTTTTGCGCCGGTGAGGGACTTAATTGTTTGAAGGGATTCCGGTTTTATCCACCGTCCTTTGTCCACCCACACAATGTCAATCCCGGAAAGCCGGTGGCAAAAGTCCACCAAATCCAGGTTCAGCCGCCTTATCGGCCAGCCCCAGTTGAAACGGCACATGAGGGAACTGGTAATCTTGTTTCCTATATTCATGTACCTTTGGATATCGAACGGAATCATCCGCATACCAAGTCTTTTCAAAACGCGGAAACGATCCAGGCATGTTCCACCCTGATGCAGGTTGCCCACATATAGTATCGCAAGTTTATCCATCCTTTTTACCTGTAACGAGAAAAACTCGTGTAAAGACTCTACTGCCTGAAAAGCCCGTCTCAACCATGTTCCAGCATATAAGCGCCATGCGGATAAGTTGCCACAGAAAATACCTTGCCGTCGATTTCAATGAATAACCCCATGAGACAGGTCCGGTCTCCCTTGCTTGGCAGTCAGCAAAGCCGGTCAACTTCATCAAGCGTATCAAAGATGAGGGAGTAAAACAGATTTCGTGAGTAATATCAGAATGATAAGAACTTCCCGCCCAAGGGCTTTCACCATTCGGTGTCTGGATGACAATCCTTCCCCCCGGCACAAGAGACTGGTAGCAAAGCCTTAGAAACAGCAATGCTTCATCCTTGTTGAAATGTTCAATGAGGTCAAAGGACAGCAATAGCTGGAAAGTATTTTTACGCTCTGATAAAAATTGCAAGACGCCTTTTTGCAACAATCGTGCTGGGGCAACCCGGGAGCCTTGCAATTGGCTTGAGCTGACATCAACACCCACGTAACTACGATAACCCATATTTTCTAGGTATACCAACATGTTACCTTTGCCGCAGCCCAAATCGGCTATTTCAGCATCCCTCGATAACGGCAGCCAACCTCGCAGATAATAGGAATAAGCCTTGTTCCAATTGTCTTGGAACTGTTGGCCGTTCGGCCGTATGGGCCCCAAATAGGTATCATAATTCCTGTATATGGTATCTCTGTACCTCATTTTCTCCTGCTAGATTTAATACCCATTTTCGCGTACAATATTGTCAGGCCGCATTGAAAACCGTAATAGATTGGAACGGCCCTGGCGGCACCCGGAAGCCCCCACCAACGTATGCAGACGAAAGTCGTAAACAGCCCGAAAGCAGCAACAAGGCTTTGGATCACGAGAACGGGCCTGGTTTGAAGATGGGCGTAGAAAGGTTTCTCCAGCACGTGGCTCATGGCAGCCAGACTCGCCCCGGCTGCAATGTATGGCATCAATTGAGAGCTTTGCTCAAATCCAGCTCCCAGGAAAACCGATGTTATCCAGTCCTTGAGAAAAAATACCATTACGATACCGATGAGGCAAACCGAACCGGCCAGGCCCAACCAGATCGCCAGGATCCGCTTTTCCCTTTCGGACTGACCGCAAGCCACGGCTTGGAAATACAAGGGGCGAACGGTCAACTCCACCACCGTTTCAACCAACATGAAGGGACGAATTATCAGCCCGTAGGCGGCTGCATAGATACCAACCTCCTGCATTCCCATCATCCCGGCCAACAGATATCGGTCCCCGGTGGATGATATCCAGCCGACAAGAGCCAGCCCGAATAGAGGTTTTGCATATTCAACAACCTTGTTCCGCAGGCTTTCCCTGTCCTCTTTCAACCTGCCGGCAAGGGCAGGCGGTTCGACTGCTGAGGGACGATTGAAAACAGCGAGTGCCAAAAAAGCACCGGCGGTATAACCTGCCAGAATCGCCTCGGCAGAAGGCTCCCAATAATGGATTGCCACTACGGCCCCGGCCGGCCTGAACCATCCCTCGACAGCCAACCAGAGGGCAAACCGGCGCTGGTTACGGGCGGCATTCAAAAGGCTGGACTCATAAGATCTCCAGATATCGGCGATCAGTAAGGCCGCCAGCAAGAACGGAAGACTGAAACCGGCCCGTCTGCTGATCTGAACGTAAATCAACCCTCCGCTGAAAATCAGCAATACAACCACGGCACTTGACCTCTGCAGGAGGCCTCCGAGCACGGCCCTTAGCCGGGCGAATTCGTCCTTGCCGGCAGCGTCATGGTAAAATCGCAATCCGGCATGAATGAACGGCCTGGCAAATATTCCGCTGCATAGATTCAGCAAGGCTATGTATAGGGCCAACAAACCATAGACTGAGGGCGGCACCATACTGGTAATGGCCTTTATGCCGGCCAACAGGCCAAGGGAATAAATAACTTGTCCGCCGGCAGCCCAAGCCCCTTCGGTTACAACGGACCGATACCTATTTATAAACATCAATAACCTTGTCTTTCATCCAAACGGCCGGAAATAAAGTTCTGCAAACTAACAGCGATCCCGGCCGACTTGGCCACCCAAAACGGCCGCGATCTTTTCTTGCCAGGCAGGAGGCAGGCTCTCCATGATAAATGCCAGCAAGATGCCAAGCAAAAGCCCCGTGAAACATGAAACCAGGACTATCGCCCTGCGATTCGGGCCGGCCTTTTTTTCGGGCGGTACGGCACGGTCCAGAACCTGGATCACATTCACATCCCTGGCGGCCTCTATCTTTGCAAGTTCATACTGGCTCGTTATGAGGCCATACAGCTTTTCCTGTATCTTGGCTTCACGGGTCAGGCGGGCAAGCTCGAGCCCCAACTGCGGCAACCTGCCCAACGGAACCAGGGCTCCCTGGTTTTTCCTGACCTGGTTTGAAGCGGGTGATTTTTCGCTTCCCTCTATCCTGGCAAGTTGGCGTTCCAATTCCTCTATCTCGGCTTTCAACCTTACGGCCTCGTTCTGTCTCTCGGTGCCAAACTGGCGTAACACCTCCAGCCGCGTCCTGGAAGCAATGATCTGGGCCCTCAGCTCAGCAGCAGCCTTTATAACCGCCTCGGCCTGTTGTTCCAGGGAAACCAGTTTGTACTTTTCCTGGAAGTCACGCAGCAAATCCTCGGCCCTTTGCAGGTCGGCCTTCACCTTTTCAAGGCGCTGTTCCAGGAAACGACTCTTCTTCTGGCCCTCGGAAATATTAAGGCGCCGATTGATTTTGTCCAGGGCCTCGACATAAGCATTGGCCATGGCAGCGGCCCGCGCTGGATCGCGATCCAGGACACTGATACTTATTATTCTGCTCCTGCGATCTATCTTTACTTCCGTATTCTTTGAAAGCTTACGATATACATCCTCCCTGTACTTGGCCCGGTAGAGTTTCTTCAATTCAAAGCGCTTTGCCAATCGATCTGCCACACTACGGCTTTTCAGAATCCCGACATATAACTCCGCAGGAGTCTTTCCTCCGGTAAGACTGCTGGCCATTGTACCTAAGAGACCTTCATCCTGGGCTATCAGGCTGGCCAGCCCAGCTGGGCCTGACTGGGGTGGCAAGATCCTGGCTGTCGCCCGATAAGTCCTGGGCAACAGCAGGCTGACTACGACCGATATCACCATGGCAAGCATGACAGAGGCGATTATCATCCTGCGGTTGACATAAATCACCTGCCAATAATCCGCCAAAGTCAATTCCCTGTCATTTCCTTTCATCGCCATCACCCCGTCTGATTTTCGACTGGATCACCACGTCAGGGCCAAATGCAAGGTAAAGTCCGGCGCTGCGCGGGTGAGATCTTCACAAAAGGCGATTTCGTACAGCAATCCCAGCGGTCCCTTGAACCTGCAGCCAAAGGCAAGTTCGATACTGTTTTGATCGAGGTCATCGATCCCCGTTTTAACGAAAGCAGGAGAGTAGATGTTCACCTGCCCTATCCATGACCAGTCGGCGCTGTATTCAAACTCAACCGCAGCCAGCAGTCCCCATAGCGGTTTTGTTTCCAACCGGCTGTTTTTACTTCCGACTGCGGAGTTGATGGCCAGGCTGGGAGTGAAATAGTACGAAAAGTCGCCGGCTTCCACACGGGTCGGCAACGCCAAACCCCAATCCCATCCGCCGTTGCCCATCCATTGTTCGGAATCTCCGGTCGGGGCCTGGACAGCCAGCCGCAAAGAAGATTGCAAATGCCCCCCTTCGGCCCGGGGCAAAGCCAGTTTTGCTCCAAGGAAGATATCACCGGGACGGAAACTTTCCGATAAGGGATTGATCAGGTCATTGCCGTCTTGTTGCACCACGTAAGCGAATTCGTTTTGAGGTCTTTTTTCGCGGCCGTAATTAGGAAACCCGAAAGTCGAATGGTATTGTTCCAGGAAACCGTCCAGGAAACCGTCGCTCATGCGGATAAAGGGCAATTCCAGATCCACCATCAACTTTTCTGAAAATCCGTAGCCCAACCTGATATCGATCACCGTTGTCTCCATGTCCATCAGAACCTGCCAGTGCGAAGAGCGGGACTGAAAAAAGATACTACTGTAATCGACAGCCAGGGTTGCAGTCAGGCGGCCTTGGGACAAGACAGCCGGCCCTTCCGGCATGGGGGTCAACAATCCCAGGTGCATGGGAAAACGGTTTTTTACCTGGAGGGGGCCCTTGGGGCGGGCCGACGCAACGGTTCCACCTCCCCAGGCAAGCAGGAAGGCAACAGTTGCCCAAACAACAAACC
>JALVRI010000001.1 GCA_027031325.1 Desulfobacteraceae bacterium | reverse complement strand
CCCACATCCTCAGGCGGACATGCTCTTGCGCCGTCAAGACAGGCTATCGCGATTCTCAGCCGGGGGTTGAAATAGCGGCTTTCTTCGATAATCAGTTCATGTTCCCAGCTATCCCCGAAATCATAGATATATCCAAAAGTCCGGCCCTTTCGTTTGATCAGATTACCGAGCCGATACCTTCCGCAGGCAAGACCATCTTCTTTGAATTGCGGATATTCAGTGTACCGCTTTTTCCCGATGGTGAACTGATGGAGATGGCTGTCTGTCCAGCCCATGACAATCTGAATGACATCGTGGAGCCGGTCCAGGGTAATGCTGGCAGGCACCACAAATCGTCGCCAGATCTCCGGTTCGATATCAAGCAGTTGTATTTTAAGCAGATAAAATCGTTCATTCATTTTTTCACCTCATATTTCGACCAGAAGCTTCGTTTGCGACCATGAGCCTGAATGATCTGTTCTTTGAATTCTTGGTGATTGTTAAAACCTTTCCAGTCATTTACCAACACAGACAGTTTGTCCAGCTTCTTCAGATACCGGACACCATGGTGATACGCTCTAGTGTATCCGCGCTCCAGAACGGATGTCAATAAGCTGCGATATATCAGGCTGGCGACAAGATGCCGGTTTTCTGATTCCATGGCTTCAGCAAGTGAAAGCAGACTGCCGTAATAGTTGCCATCGAGCTGGTCTGCACGCCCCAAAAGATAGGCTTCCACTTCATCCATCTTCCCGATTGCAATCAAAAATTTTGCATCCGACTCACTGAGTTCGTCAGTCTTTAAAATCTGCCTCACCTCATCGGCAATAACTTCATTTCGCTTGTCATTGCCGACCACATCCAAAAGCGCCTGCAAGGTGCCGGTGGAGTGATACGATCTGAATTTCTGATACAGAAGTTTTGCCAGTTTTTCGGATTCGCCCTGCCTATGGTAGATTTCCTCCAGCAGTTTATCCCGTTTGTCTGCTTGATAGGTTTCGCCTTCAGGGATTTTCTTCAGCCAGGAATGGGCGGTTTCAACATCACCGCTTTCCAGATAGACACGGGCTATGTCAATAAATGCCGCTGTGGACAGCTTCCCACCCCATGAAGCAACGCGGGTCTTTTCAAAAAGCCTGGCATCCTTGATCTGTCGGGCCAGCGATTCGATCAACAACAAATAATGGCGTTTGCCGTATTTATCCCTTTTTTTATCTGCCCGTTTTTGAAGCTCGCCGATCATTGTACGAATGACCTCTTCAGGCAGGCACTCGGCAGCGCAGTCGACCAGCGTATCCCGGATGCCGTAGTCATCCTTTTGATTCACCTTCAGGATAATGCCTGCAACTTTCTCTTTATCAGAACAACGGGAGGCATAATCGACAAACAGCTCTTTGGCATCATAACGGAAGACATCGCCGATATTTCCGCAGGAGTCATCGCACATCTCAAAGATGGTATTGTCCGCCTCGTAAAACGCCGCAACCAATTCCATACCGGTGACAGGATCATCCACACCCGCCTTCAAATCCTGAAGCAACATTTCAAGCTCCTGGGCAAAACCGTCGGATTCGCGCCACCCAATGAACCGTCTCCGTCGCTTCAAAGCGGATAATTTCCTTTTAAACCGCCGGATATTTTCTTCAGGTGTGGCAATCAGCCGTTCAATCAGGTCATCCGCTTCGTCGGAGTAAACAGCAAGCCCCAACAAAGCATCTGCGAGAGTATCCGCACCAAGATCGATCAGTCTTTGTTTTCGATAGTCAATCATTTGTCTGCCTTCCCATCTTTGTAAACGCCGGGCGGGGCAACGAACCACCTCCACCGGAGACTGAAACTCAACCGGACTTGCCGGTGCATCACCGGTAAGCCGGCCAAGCAGGCATCCTTGGGCTCGGGCACAACACAACTTCCTTCCGGCGCCTTCCCGGAAAAATCCCTTTCCCAACCAGAAAATGTACCTGTCTGCACCGAAATTTCAGCAGGCAGGCGCAGGTTCGATTCTCCTGGCCCCACCTTTTGGTGTGTTGACATGCAAAGTCCCAACGCCTTTACCCTGGCAGTTCCGTCCCCTGGTTCATGATCTCCACGTATCCGGTATAGCTGAAAAGCCGGTTACGCTTGCGGCAAGTCAGTTCCCGGACAATGCCCAGGCGTTCCAGATGGGCCAGGCACTTGTTGACCGTTGCGGCAGTGATGCCCGTTTTTTTCACCAGCCAGCCGGAAGTGGTGATGGGACGTTCCATCATGGCCCGATGAATCCGCAGGGCAGAAGGCGCCGCCCGGCCGAGGCGGCTGATCTTATCACGGTCTTTATTTGCCAGATCGACAAGTTGGCGCGCTGTTTCCACCGCCTGGGTGGCAGTAAAAATGACCGCCTCGGCGAAAAAATCGAGCCAGGCTTCCCAGTCACCGGTCAGACGCACATTGCCCAGCAACTCGTAGTAATACCGGCGGTGTGTCTTGAAATAGAGGCTAAGGTAGAGCATGGGCTCACGGAGCACTTTCTGCTGGCACAGAAGCAACGTGATCAGGAGCCGTCCAAGACGGCCGTTACCATCTAAAAACGGATGAATGGTCTCGAACTGCACATGGGCCAAAGCGGCTTTAAGGAGCGCAGGGGTCGGTT